>CABUCP010000447.1 GCA_902490055.1 uncultured Klebsiella sp.
ACTATTCCGCTATCCTGTGGGCCGCTATCCTGGCGGTGATATTTAACCCGGTCAAAAACAACATCCGTTCGCGCATCGGTGAACGTAACGGAATTGCCGCGCTGCTGACCGTCGTCATTATCTGTCTGATCGTCTTCACGCCGTTGGCGATTATCATTTCGTCGCTGGCCTTCGAACTGAACGTGGTCTACACCAAACTGCAGCATAACGACACCCAGTTCCCGACGGTGGTCGCTAACCTGTTCGCTCACCTCCCTGGCTGGGCCAGAAGTTTTCTCTCCGAGCACAATCTCGATAGCGCGGAACAGATCCAACAGCAGTTGTCCGATGCCGCTCTGAAAGGCGGGCAGTATCTGGCCGGTAGCGCCTTCCTGATTGGTAAAGGGACGTTCGGCTTTACCGTCAGCTTCGGCATTATGTTGTATCTGCTGTTCTTCCTGCTGAAAGATGGTCCCTATCTGGTGCTGCTGATCCTTGAATCCTTGCCGCTATCCAATTACGTCAAGCAACACCTGTTTGCCAAATTCGCCGCGGTCGCGCGCGCGACGGTCAAGGGTACCGTTGCCGTTGCGCTGGCTCAGGGCGCACTGGGCGGACTGGCGTTCTGGATCGTCGGCCTTGATGGCAGCATTCTGTGGGGTGCCTTAATGGCTTTCTTATCGCTTATTCCAGCGGTGGGTTCAGCCATTATCTGGGTACCGGCGGCAATTTATCTTTTCGCCACCGGACAACTATGGCAAGGCGCGTTTATCGTCGGCTTCTTTGTCATCGTTATCGGCCTGGTTGATAACATTCTGCGCCCGCTGCTGGTGGGGAAAGACACCAAAATGCCGGATTATCTGATTCTGATTGCCACCCTTGGCGGTATGGAAATCTACGGCATTAACGGATTCGTTATCGGCCCGCTGATTGCCGCGCTGTTCATCGCCTGCTGGAATCTGTTATCGGGCCGCGAGCACGCCGGAAACGCCGATTTGCTGGATGAAGAGTTTATTGAGGAAGCGAAAAACAGCCGGGATGAATAGCATTAGCACGGCTTACCCTGACAGTGTATTTCACTGCTCACATTGAAAATATTGGTAAATAACTCTTACCATTCAGCGGAACAATGTTAGTCTATTTTGGTTAGTATCGATAATAAAGGATGATCAACCGTGAAAAAAATCGCTACGCTTGCCGTTTCCCTGCTGGCCGTTGCCTGTGTTTCCACCAGCGCCATCGCCGCTGAACAGCCGCTGGAAAAAGTCGCCCCGTATCCGAAAGCGGAAAAAGGGATGAAGCGTCAGGTGATTCAGCTGCCGCAGCAGCAGGATGAATCCGCGTTAAAAGTTGAACTGATGATTGGCCAGACGCTGGAAGTCGACTGCAACCATCACCGCCTGGGCGGGCAGCTGGAAAGTAAAACTCTGGAAGGCTGGGGCTATGACTACTACGTCTTTGATAAAGTGACTTCTCCGGTCTCCACCATGATGGCCTGCCCGGACGGCAAGAAAGAGAAGAAATTTGTCACCGCTGGCCTCGGCGATGACGGCATGCTGCGCTATAACAGCAAGCTGCCGATCGTGGTTTATACTCCGGCCAACGTTGAAGTGAAATACCGCATCTGGAAAGCGGAAGAAACTATCGGTAATGCCGTTGAGCGTTAATCGCGAGCAGTAATACAAAACGGCAGCCCGAGGGCTGCCGTTTTTGTTATAGCGCGATATCCGCCATCGGCTTGCCGCCGGTAAGCGGTTTGAGTGCGGCCTGCGGTACTTCGTCGGCCGCCGTCGCCGGCTCGTAATGCAGCCCCAGCACTTCACTGGTCCACGCCAACGCCTGCTCGATCGCTGCGGCGTTACCATCGAGACGCATCCCGTAGCTCGGCACAATTTCTTTCATCTTCGCCTGCCAGGCCGTCGTCTGAACCTTATCTTTAAAGACTTTCTCCAGCAGTTGCACCATGATCGGCGCCGCGGTAGACGCGCCCGGAGAAGCACCCAACAGCGCCGCTACGGTACCTTCGTCATCACAGACGACTTCGGTGCCGAGACGCAGTACGCCGCCCTTCTTCTTATCACGCTTAATAATCTGCACGCGCTGGCCGGCCTGCCACAGACGCCAGTCTTCTTTCTGCGCTTCCGGATAGTATTCGCACAGCGCGGCGTGGCGATCTTTATCTTTCTGCAACACCTGACTAATCAGGTATTTCACCAGATCGAAGTTGTCCATCCCGACGTTTAGCATCGGCAGAATATTCGAGGTATTGGTGGACGCCAGCAGATCCCACAGCGAACCGTTTTTCAGGAAACGGGTCGAGAAGGTCGCGAATGGCCCGAACAGTACGACGCGTTTACCATCGATAATACGGGTGTCGATATGCGGTACCGACATCGGCGGCGCGCCAACTTCCGCCTGACCGTAAACTTTCGCCAGGTGATGATTAACCACTTCCGGGTTCTCACACACCAGGAACTGACCGCCAACCGGGAAGCCCGCGTACTCTTTCGCCTGCGGAATACCGGTTTCCTGCAGCAGCGTCAACGCCGCGCCGCCAGCGCCAATAAAGATGAATTTGGTTTTGATGGTCCGCTTCTGATGACGGTTGTTGGCATCCGCCAGCGTCACCGTCCAGCTGTTATCGGCGTTGCGCTTAAAGCGGCGTACAACGGTGCCCAACTGCAGAGAGAAATTATCGTGCGTCTGCAGCCCGGTAATCAGCTGACGGGTGATTTCACCGTAGTTAACGTCGGTGCCCATTTCGGTACGCGTCGCCGCAACCTTTTGCTGCGGATCGCGCCCTTCCATCACCAGCGGCGCCCATGCCTTGATCTGTTGATGATCTTCAGAATAGCGAATACCACGGAACAGCTCGCTCTGCTGTAGCGCCGCGTAACGCGCGCGCAGGAAGTTAACGTTGTCTTCGCCCCACACAAAGCTCATGTGCGGCACGCTGTTAATAAAGGATTTCGGCTTAGTCAGGATACCGCGGGTCACCTGATGGGCCCAAAACTGACGAGAAATATGGAAGGACTCATTGATATCGACCGCTTTGTCGATATTGATCCCATTGGCGGTTTGCGGCGTGTAGTTCAGCTCCATCAACGCCGCATGGCCGGTACCCGCATTGTTCCAGCCGTTCGAGCTTTCCTCGGCAACGCAGGTCATCTGCTCGACCATGGTAATAGACCAATCCGGCTCCAGTTCCTGCAGCCAGGTTCCCAACGTGGCGCTCATGATACCGCCGCCAATCAACAATACATCCGTCTCTTGCTCATGGCGGGTGTTGGTCCGATTTGTACTGGAACCAACCGCCTGTGAGCTGGGTACGGCCATCTTTTTCT
>CABUCP010000448.1 GCA_902490055.1 uncultured Klebsiella sp.
GTATCACTTTGAAGAAGACGGGATCAAACATAGCGTAAATCTGCGGCAAATAGTGGCGTTGATTGATTTTGCTGACGTTAAAGCGGGCAGCGAAGGTGGCTGGCTGGATGACGAAGCCGCACTAAGCCATCACGGCAACTGCTGGGTTTATGATGCCAACAGCGTGGTTTTTGGCGGCGCACGCATCGAAGGCGACGCGCGTTTAACCGGCATCTGCATTATCAGCCACGGGGCAACCATTAGCGGCAGCGCCTGGCTTGAGAGCGCAGAGGCGAGTCATGGCGCCAGAATAAGTGACAACGTCACTATCAAGCAATCGCAAATCCGTGGCTATTGTCGCATCGCCGACCAGGCGCGGATCCTCCCCCACTGTCTGATTATTGCCGCTCAGGGGCTGACGTCTGATGCGGATAAAGTACTGCAAATCTATCAGCGCGCGACGGTCAGCGCGTCGCGAATTGTTCATCAGGCGCAAATCTACGGCGATGCATGGGTCGAACATGCTTTTATCGAGCATCGCGCAGAAATCTTCGATCATGCCCGGCTTGAAGGCAACGAAGATAATGATGTCTGGGTATGCGATAACGCTCGCGTTTATGACCACGCGCGGCTGATCGCCGGTCGCGGCGAAGACCAGATCCCGACCCTGCGTTACAGCTCGCAGGTTGGCGAAAATGCCATTATTGAAGGCAATTGCCTACTTAAACATCGGGTGATGGTCGGCGGCTACGCCCATCTGTATGGCGGGCCCATCCTGCTCGACGACGCGGTGCTAATCACGGGACAAGCGACTATTCGCGGCGATATTATTATTGAACATCAGGTCGAGATAACGGATAACGCCTGTATTGAAGCGCTGGAGGGCGAGAGCATTCATCTACGCGGGCGTAAAGTGATAAACGGCGACGAGCATCTCACCCGCACGCCGCTGCTAGGGTCGCTATAGCGGTTTACTGCGGGTCGATGATCCGCGCGTAGATATTCTGATCGTCATACGCGCCATTTAAAAACTCGGCCTGCTTCAGACAGCCTTCCAGCAGGAAACCGTTGCGCAGCGCTACCTGGTTGCTGCGCTGGTTGGCGACCCGACACTTAATCACGAAGCGCCGCACGATGCCGGCCTGAGCATAATGATGGATAAGCGCCTGCAGCGCTTGCGACAGCAACCCCTGCCCCTGATGCTGCTGGTCAATCCAGTAGCCGATATAGGCGGTCTTATTCAGCGGTTCTATCTGGTTAAATGACAACACGCCGACCATTTTATCCTGCAAAAACAGCAGGAACATTTTGGCGTAACCGCGCTGGTGCAGCATCACGTTACCCTGCACGTGACGGCGGGTTTCATTTTCACTGAGCACTTCCGCGGGCCAGTTTAAGGCGTGCTGCAGCCAGTCGCGATTCTTCAGCACCAGTTGATGCAGTTCGCTCACGTAGCGTTCATCAACCGCACGCAGCACCAACCGTTCGCCGATCGGGATCTCTTCAATGGTAGGGCTGGTTTCAGCAGTCATGGCGCAATCTCACAGGTAAAATGACGCCCGCAACCCCCACAGGTTACGGGCGAGTCGCACAGCCAGGGTTATTTCATTACCCGGTCGTCAACATAGTTTCGCCGATCGGCTGCCGGCGGGAAGTACTGATACAGCCAGGTTTCGCTGATGGCATCACCGCGACAGCGCAGGAACATCCGCATCTCAACCGGGTCGGTGGAATCCGAAGTTGGATACCAGTCGAAGAGAATGCGATAGCCGTCAAATGGCTCGACGTAGAGGATTTCTACCTGCTTCGCCTCACCGCTGGAGAGCGTAATCACCGGCTCGATGCCCTTCGGCGCCGCGGCTTTCAGATCGCCGCCGACAAAGTCGATGGCGAAGCGGCGCGACCATTTATCCGGATAGTGTTCTCCCGGCGCCCAGCCTTCAGGGAAACCGCCCATACCGGTACGGGTAGCCAGCACCCGCGCCAGCGGAGAGCGCACCGGCGGCTGCGCGCTCCAGTACAGACGATAGCTGAAGTCCAGCTCATCACCAGCCTTCACCGGTTTTTCCGGCTGCCAGAAGCAGACGATATTATCTAAGGTTTCGCCGGTCGTTGGGATCTCCATCAGGCTGACGGCCCCTTTCCCCCATTGATTCCGCGGCTCCACCCACAGGCTCGGGCGCTTGTTGTACCAGCCCATGACATCCTGATAATGGCTAAAATCGCGGTCCAACTGCAGCAGGCCGAACCCTTTCGGGTTCTTATCCTGGAAAGCGTTGAACTGCAGCTTTTGCGGATTATTCAGCGGGCGGCAAATCCACTCGCCGTTGCCGCGCCACATCGACAGGCGGTCGGAGTCGTGGATCTGCGGATGGATAGTGTCGCACATCCGGCGTTCATTATTACCGCAGCTGAACATACTGGTCATCGGCGCGATGCCCAGCTGCTTGATGTCTTTACGCGCATAGATGTGGTTTTCCACATCCATAATCACCTGCGTCTCCTGGCAGTTCACGGTGAATTTATAGGCGCCGGTGACGCTTGGGCTATCCAGCAACGCGTAGACGGTGAACACCGTTGCGCCGGGCTTAACGGTTTCGAACCAGAACGAGGTGAAATCCGGGAACTCTTCCGGCGTATCGGTAAAGGTATCAACGGCCAGACCGCGCGCCGATAACCCGTACTGATAGGTGCTGTCTACCGCGCGGAAATAGCTAGCGCCGAGGAAGGCGACGATATCGCGCCGCGCCAGTTCCGGCGCTTTAAACACCCGGAAACCGGCGAAACCGAGATCGGTTTGCCCTTCCAGCTGCCTGGTATCAACTCCGGCGTCGTTGTACTGGAACAACTCCGGACGGAAGTGTATTTCACGCGCCTGCTGGGACTGCGCGTCCAGCGAGAACATGCGCACCCGGCGGCGAAAGCCCATACCGACGTGGAAAAACTGGATATCCAGCTTGCGTTCTTCAACGTTATTCCACAGCGAATGCGCCGCATCGTACTGAATGCTGTTATAGGCCTGCGGGGTTAAATTAGCCAGCGTCGGCGGCAGGTCGCGCGGCGCGCCGCCCCACGGCTGACGGGCTAAATCGTGGGCCATCGCCTGCAGGACGGAAAAGTCGAAGCGACGCGTCTGCCCATCAGCAATACCGGAATCCGCGGCGAACGCCGCTTTTGTGAATAACGAGGCGACTCCTGACGTTCCGCATACGGCGGCAACTGCCATGGAAGATTTAAGAAAACGTCTGCGGTTCATGCCTGGGAAAGCGTCCTTTTTAAGAGTTCGACGGATACGCAACGTAGCAAACATCTGCGTCGTGAATTCCGCTCACTCTAGA
>CABUCP010000449.1 GCA_902490055.1 uncultured Klebsiella sp.
CAAGGAACAGGTGATGGTTAACCACCACCACGTCGGCATCCATCGCCTTTTTACGCGCCTTGACGACGAAGCAATCCTTGTACAACGGGCAGTCGCTGCCGAGACAGTTATCATTGGTGCTGGTGACCAGCGGCCAGGCCTGAGAATCTTCGGCGACGCTGGCGCAGGTGCTGATATCGCCATCGAGCGTTTGGTTAGACCAGGAGCGTAAAAGGATAACGTCGCTTAGCGTTTGCACCGGCAAATCGCCGCCCGCCAGCGCCTGCTGTTCCAGACGCTCGAGGCACAAATAGTTGGAGCGCCCTTTCAGCAGCGCCAGTTTGCCGCTGAATTTGAGCGCTTTAGCGACGGTGGGGAGGTCACGGCTATACAGCTGATCCTGCAGCGCTTTCGAACCCGTGGAGATAATCACCTTTTTATTCGCACGCAGCGCAGGCGCCAGATACGCGTAGGTCTTACCGGTTCCAGTGCCCGCTTCAACCACCAGCGGCCGGGAAGCCTCAATGGCTTCGCTGACCGCTATCGCCATCTGGCGCTGCGGCTCGCGCGGTTTAAATCCCGGTATCGCCATGGCCAGCTGGCCGTCTGCTGCAAAATCGTCGATCACGTTGCCCCCTGGTTATTTGGACAGTGATTATGTCAGGGAGGACGGCGTTTCGCCAGCCCGGGTAGTGACGCGGACGGAACATTGTGGCAGTCTTGCCGCAGCCGAATGAATAGAACAAAGAGGAAAGATAAATGACAATTACGCGTATTGATGCCGAAGCCCGCTGGTCTGATGTGGTGATTCACAACCAAACTCTCTACTACACCGGGGTGCCGGAAAATCTCGACGCCGACGCGTTTGAACAGACCGCCAACACCCTGGCGCAAATTGACGCGGTGCTGGAAAAACAGGGCAGCAATAAGTCACGTATTCTTGATGCCACCATTTTCCTCGCCAACAAAGACGATTTTGCGGCGATGAATAAAGCCTGGGATGCCTGGGTCGTAGCCGGTCATGCGCCGGTGCGCTGCACCGTGCAGGCGACCCTGATGAAGCCGCAGTATAAAGTTGAGATCAAAATCATCGCCGCGGCGTAATTACTCGTCTTCGTCTTCATCTTCAAAGCGCGCTACGATCCGGTCGCCGGTATGCGTGGCGCGCAGTTCATCGGCCACCAGGGCGATTGCCTGGCCGCTACTCATGCCCTGCGCCATCAATTCCTGAATACGTTCGACCGCTTTTTGCTGTTGCTCATGGCTCAGCGAAGGTAAACCTGCAAACATCACTCACTCCTGCTACATTGTGGGGCGTAATTATTTCACGCCGCCCGCGATTTCGCCAGTGGTCGGCACATTAGGATCGAGGTTAATGTTGTCCCCCGCTATTATTACCCTGCCCTGGCGCCCGGATGCCGCCGAACACTATTTTGCGCCATTAAGCGCGACGCCGTGGGCGATGCTGCTGCACTCCGGCTTTGCCGACCATCCGCACAACCGTTTTGATATTCTCGTCGCCGCGCCGCGGACAACGCTGGTCACCCGCGGCGAGCAAACCAGGGTCAACGACGGTGAAAACGAATTTGCTTCGCAGGACGATCCGCTACAGCTGCTGCAACAGCAGTTGGACCGCTGTCAGTTAGCGCCTCAGGCCCATGCGGAACTACCGTTTCTCGGCGGCGCGCTGGGGTTATTTGGCTACGATCTGGGCCGCCGCTTTGAGCGCCTGCCAAGCCAGGCGCAGGCCGATATTGCGCTGCCGGATATGGCGGTTGGGATTTATGACTGGGCGCTGATTGTCGATCATCAGCGCCAGCAGGTATCGTTGCTCAGCTACGACGATCCGCAGCAGCGCCTGCAGTGGCTGGAGGCGCAAACGCGCCAGCCGACGGAGCCCTTCGCCCTGACCTCCTGCTGGCAATCTAATATGAGCCGCCGGCAGTACGGCGAAAAATTCCGTCAGGTACAGGCCTATCTGCACAGCGGCGACTGCTACCAGGTCAATCTGGCGCAGCGATTCCAGGCCAGCTATCGCGGCAACGAATGGCAGGCGTTCCGCCAGCTTAATCACGCCAACCGCGCGCCGTTTAGCGCCTTTATCCGCCTCGAAGAAGGGGCGATTTTGAGCCTGTCGCCGGAGCGTTTTATCCAACTGCATCAGGGCAAGATCCAGACGCGCCCGATTAAAGGCACTCTGCCGCGACGTGGTTCTGCACAGGAAGATGCTCTGCAGGCCATAAAGCTTGCAAACTCGCCGAAAGATCGCGCTGAAAACCTGATGATTGTCGATCTGATGCGCAATGACATCGGTCGCGTCGCCGTGCCGGGCAGCGTTCGCGTGCCGGAGCTGTTTGTGGTCGAGCCGTTCCCGGCGGTGCATCACCTGGTGAGCACCATCACTGCCCAATTGCCTGCTACGCTTGATGCCAGTGATTTGCTGCGCGCGGCCTTCCCCGGCGGCTCCATTACCGGTGCGCCGAAAGTGCGCGCCATGGAGATTATCGACGAACTTGAACCCCAGCGGCGTAATGCCTGGTGCGGCAGCATTGGCTATCTCAGCCTGTGCGGCAATATGGACACCAGCATTACTATCCGCACGATCACCGCCTGGCAAGGCCAGCTGTACTGCTCCGCCGGCGGCGGCATCGTGGCGGATAGCGAAGAGGCGGCGGAGTATCAGGAAACTTTTGATAAAGTTAACCGTATCCTGCATCAACTGGAGAGCTAGAACATGGCGGCTAACGCCCTCGAACTGGACGACTTTCTTTCCCGTTTTCAACTGCTGCGCCCGCAGCCTTCGCCGCAAACGCTGAACCAGCGGCAGGCGGCGGTGCTGGTGCCGATCGTGCGGCGTCCGCAACCGGGTCTGCTGCTAACCCAGCGTTCGCCAATGCTGCGCAAGCACGCCGGCCAAGTCGCTTTCCCCGGCGGCGCGGTGGATAATACCGATGCAACATTAATTGCCGCCGCGCTGCGCGAAGCTCAGGAAGAAGTGGCGATCCCGCCCGAGGTGGTTGAGGTGATCGGCGTGCTGCCGCCGGTCGACAGCGTGACCGGTTTCCAGGTGACGCCGGTGGTCGGGATTATTCCCCCGGACCTGCATTATCACGCCAGCCAGGACGAGGTATCAGCGGTGTTTGAAATGCCGCTGGAAGAGGCGCTGCGCCTTGGCCGCTACCATCCGCTCGACATCCACCGCCGCGGCAATTCACATCGCGTCTGGCTCTCGTGGTACCAGCATTATTTTGTCTGGGGAATGACCGCGGGCATTATTCGCGAGCTGGCGCTGCAAATCGGCACTCGTCCTTAGCTATAATAAGTAATGCGAAGG
>CABUCP010000450.1 GCA_902490055.1 uncultured Klebsiella sp.
TCATACACTAACTACGACGTTAACTATATGTAAACAGGAAGATAACCATGTCGCAAACCGTACATTTCCAGGGTAACCCAGTGTCCGTTCAGGGCTCCATTCCGCAGGCCGGCGCTAAGGCGCAGCCGTTTACGCTGGTCGCCAAAGATCTCTCTGACGTCACGCTGAGCCAATACGCTGGTAAACGTAAAGTACTGAATATTTTCCCAAGCATCGATACCGGCGTCTGCGCGGCATCGGTTCGTAAATTCAACCAACTGGCTTCTGAGCTGAACAACACCGTGGTGCTGTGCATTTCCGCTGACCTGCCGTTTGCGCAATCCCGTTTCTGCGGTGCGGAAGGCCTGAGTAATGTTGTCACCCTGTCCACCCTGCGCGCGCCGCAGTTCCTGGCAGATTACGGCGTGGCTATCTCTGCAGGCCCGCTGGCAGGTCTGGCCGCTCGCGCGGTGGTGGTTCTCGATGAGAACGACCAGGTGGTTTACAGCCAACTGGTTAACGAAATCACCGAAGAGCCGGATTACGACGCCGCATTGGCTGCGCTGAAAGCGTAATCGCCTGAGCGTCGTTATCCTTTTGAGCCTCCGTCAACGGAGGCTTTTTTCTTTGCGCGGCGCGTAGCGTGAAATCAGCCGTGCAATAGCCGGGCCGGTCAGCAATATGGTAAACAGGCGCAGCGTTTGCATCGCCATAATAAACGACATATCCGCCCGGGTACCGACGGCAATAATTGCTACCGTATCCAGGCCGCCGGGGCTGGTCGCCAGATAGGCGGTGAGAAAATCCAGCGGCAGCAGGTGCGTTAAGGCTAAAGCCATCAACGCGCACAGCGCGATTAAGCCCACGATCGCAGCGATAATTTGCGGTAGCGTTTTCAATGCCAGCATAAAAATTTCGCGATTAAACTGTAACCCGACCGTCCAGCCAAGCGCGGTATAGGCCAGCACCAGTAACCACTCCGGCAGTTCCAGCAAAATCAGCCCTTCACCCTGCGCCAGCGCGCCGGCCAACATCGGTAAAAGCATCGCTCCGGAAGGAATACGCAAGCGCAGCCCCAGCCAGCCAGCTGCGGCTGTGAGCAGCAACGTGAGCGGTAGGTTGAAAGTTAGCGGCGGGAACCAGACTATCTGCTGGGTCATCTCCTGCGCCTCGCCGCCAAGCGCGAAACGTACCACCATCACCGCCGCGCCGACCACGAACAGCACCCGCAGATACTGCATCAGGGCCACCAGCCGCACGTCGGCGCCATACTCTTGCGCCATGACCACCATCGCCGAAGCGCCGCCCGGCGAGCTTCCCCAGGCGCCGGTAGCGCCCGGCAGCGAACTGTAGCGCACCAGCAGCCAGCCGGTCAGCGCGCTGATAGCCAGTGTAGCGAACAGAATAATCAGCACCAGCGCCCAGTTGGCGGCTAATACGCCGAAAATCGACGGCGTTAGCGCTCTGGCGATCATGCAACCAATAACGGCCTGCGCCGCGATAAAGAATGGGCGAGGAAGACGGATTTTAGCGCCGCGCAGGCTGAGGGTAATCCCGGCGATCAGCGGGCCAAGCAGCGGCGCCGCGGGGAGATGCAACCAGAACAACACAAAGGAGAGCACCGCAGAGAGTGCCAGTAACATCATCCACTGAGGCCAATCCCGTTGCAATGTCACTCGTCACCTTCTGCAGAAACATGAATAAAAAACGCCGATTCATCCGGCCGCATCGCTGCGGCCGTCAACAGCACCTATTCTTCGCCCTTTTTCTGGCTCAGGCCATATTCACGCAGCTTGTTGGCAATCGCGGTATGCGAGACGCCCAGGCGCTTAGCCAGCTTACGGGTGCTGGGGAAGCTACGATACAGCTGGGTCAACACCGAACGTTCAAAGCGACGGGTAATGTCGTCGAGCGATCCTTCCATCGCCTCCTCGCCCACCGGCAACGAGGAGACATCGTGATCCGGCAGCAATATATCCTGCGGGCGCAATTCAAAGCCGTCCAGCTGGGTTAGCGCGCGGTAAACCGCGTTTTTTAACTGCCGCACGTTACCCGGCCAGCTATAGCGGGTTAACACGGTATTGAGATCGGCGGACAGTTTTGGCCGCGGGATCCCCTGCTCATCGGCAAAGCGCGCGACAAACAGCTCGGTCAGCGGCATGATGTCCTGAGGACAGTCGCGCAGCGGCGGCAAATTCAAAGTCAGCACGTTCAGGCGATAATAGAGATCTTCGCGGAACAACCCCTTTTGCACCAGCTCAACAAGATTCTTCTGCGTGGCGCAGATAACCCGGACATCAACGTGAACCTCGTGGTCTTCACCTACCCGGCGGAAAGTCCCATCATTGAGGAAGCGCAGCAGCTTAGTCTGCATCCCCGGCGACATTTCACCGATTTCATCCAGCAGCACGGAGCCGCCGTTAGCCTGCTCAAAGAAACCTTTTTTACCCTGAGAAGCGTCGCCAAACAGTTCGCTCTCCACGGCGTTCTCCGGAATCGACCCGCAGTTCAGCGCCAGATACGGTTTGCCGGCGCGGGGGCTTGCCAGATGGCAGGCATGGGCGAGCAGATCTTTACCGGTGCCGGTATCGCCGACGATCAGCAGCGGCGCGCTGAGCATCGCCAGCTTGCGGGCCTGCTCAACGACGTGGCGCATTTTCGGCCCGACGGCGAGGATTTGGCTAAAGGCGCTGGTGTCCTGGGTGGTCAGGGTTTGCAGCTGGCGTCCCATGCGCACGGTAGAGCGCAGCATCACCACCGCGCCGGTCAGTACGCGCTCGGCGTGCTCTCCTTCCAGATACACCGGCGTCACTTCCAGCATAAAGTTCTGCCCGTTGACGACAACGTGCTCGGTATGGGATTCCAGCGGATTGCCTTCCAGCCAGCGCTGTAGATTGAAATCGGTAATCAGTTGCGCCACCGGATGGGCGCGCAACCGGGCCTGAGTTTGGCCAAACAGCTGACAGCTGGCCGGGTTGGCAAGTTCAACTTTGCCTTTGGCATCCAGCGATAGCACCGGCTCCGGCATCGCTACCAGCAGCGCGCTGAGCGCCAGATGTTCACGCTCCGACGGCATCCATGCGACGGTCCGCACATCGGTAACGCCGGCAATCCGACGAATTTCCGCCATCAGGCTGCTGAAGTTAGCGAACTCCAGCTCGGCGAAATTAAGGTAGATTCGGCCAATCGGGTCGATATCGATCCCGCGCAGGTCGATACCGCGCAGCACCAGTAAATCGAGTAATTCACGGGTCAGACCAAGACGGTCCTCACAAAAGACTTCCAGACGCATAAGAGTTTTCACCCTAAAAAGGCCAATGACGGATGAATGA
>CABUCP010000451.1 GCA_902490055.1 uncultured Klebsiella sp.
TGTTTGTGTGAAGTGATTCACATCTGCCGTGTCGATGGAGGCGCATTATAGGGATCCCATTTTTTTGCACAAGCCTTTTTTCGATCTTTTTTTCTGAGTGATGTTTTTTCGCGCTTTTCGCGCTGTTATTGCGCAGATCGTTCAATTTTTATCAGAAAAAGGGGTTGCGAGCGCGCCTAAAAGCCACCAAAGTCTGTTTATCTCCCCCTGTTGTAGAGGCAGTTATGTCGAGTCATTTACGTCATTATAAAGATTTATTCCCACAAATCGGCCTGCGCGTAATGGTGGATCCCAGTAGCGTGGTGATCGGCGATGTCAGAATTGCTGACGATGTGAGCATTTGGCCGCTGGTCGCCATCCGCGGCGATGTGAACTATGTAGCTATAGGCGCCCGCTCTAATATCCAGGACGCCAGCGTCTTACATGTAACGCATAAGTCTTCTTATAACCCGCAGGGTAATCCGCTGATCATCGGCGAAGACGTCACCGTCGGACATAAAGTAATGTTGCATGGCTGTACTATTGGAAATCGCATCCTGGTAGGTATGGGGTCAATTCTGCTGGATGGCGTTGTCGTCGAGGATGATGTCATGATTGGCGCCGGCAGCCTGGTGCCGCAAAACAAACGCCTGGAAAGCGGATACCTCTATTTTGGCAATCCGGTAAAACAAATTCGCCCCCTAACGGAGGCGGAATATGCAGGGCTGAAGTATTCAGCTAACAACTATGTGAAATGGAAAGACGACTATCTGGCTCAGGATAACCAGATCCACCCCTGATGGTCTTCTTGCTGGTCGCGGATCAGCGCCTCAGCTTCATCTTCCAGATCCCAGCGGTGTTCACTAAATGCGGCCAGCCACTGCGCTGGCTCATTACCGCCAAATCGCTGCTGCAGCGTCTCTCCCCGAATGGCGCAAGTTAGCTGCATCCCGCTCACCAGAGCCGGGAAAGCCACACACTGACGTTCGATGTTCCATTCTTCTCTATCCGGGAATTGAATAGCCTGATTCACGCATTCAGCTCCTGATGCAAAACGGTAATCACCGGCGCAATATCCGGTAATACTCCATGCCACAGCAGAACGGCATGAGCTGCCTGAGCCACCAGCATACCTAATCCATCCGCATGCTTTTTCGCGCCATGCTGCTGACACCATTGCAGAAATGGCGTGCTCCCCTTCTGATAAAACATGTCATAGCAATAAACGTCTGAGTGAATCAAGCTCGAAGGGATCGCCGGGATATCACCGCTAATGCCGCTGGAGGTGGCATTAATAATGAGATCGAACGAATGGCCTTCGAGCTTCTCAAGTGGCAATGCGCTGACGCTGCCGGTATGAGCAAACAAGGTCGCCAGTTCATGCGCGCGGGAAAATGTACGATTTACAATCGTGACGGCGCAGTCTAAAGAGAGCAACGGCAACAACACGCCGCGCGATGCGCCACCTGCGCCGATTAATAAAATCCGCATGCCGGGTTTGATAAACCCCAGACGCTCCAGATCGCTTAATAAGCCGATACCATCGGTGTTATCACCGAGCAGCCGTCCATCCTCCAGGCGCTTAAGCGTATTGACTGCCCCCGCCAGCGCGGCGCGCTCGGTCAGTTCATCGGCGCGAGCGAAAGCCTCCTCTTTAAAAGGAACGGTCACGTTAGCGCCCCGACCACCTTCATTAAAGAAAGCATCCAGGGTGTGTACGAACTCATGTAACGGCGCCAACACTCGTCCATAGGGATGCACAATCTGTAGCTGTTCAGCAAACAACTGATGAATAGAAGGTGATTTGCTATGCGCTATGGGGTTACCAAAAACAGCAAAAGTTTCCATAAATTACCCCTGGCGGAACTGTTCACCCGTCAGGGCATCACGGATTTCAGATGGGTTTTGCCGCCCCCCCGTTGCGCCATCCACGACCGGGAAGCTACTGCCAAATTGGGCATGTACCTCCGCTGTGGTGCGACAAGGCGGTTGCCCGGTTAAATTCGCACTCGTGGAAACCAACGGTTTCCCATAGGCTTCGCACAGTTCAATCACCAGCGGATGATCGGTAACGCGCACAGCAAGCGAATCGAAACGGCCGGTCAGCCAGCGCGGAGTATCCGCGCGTGCCGGAAAAACAAACGTCACGGGTCCCGGCCAACAGGAAAAAATCGCAGCGCGCTGCGCATCACTCAGTAGGGAATCATCAATATAAGGCTTCAGTTGTTCAAAACTGGCGGCGATGAGAATTAGCCCTTTTTCTACAGGGCGCTGTTTTAACGCCAGCAGGCGCATCACGGCTGTTTCACTATCAGGATCACAACCGACTCCAAAAACGGCTTCGGTTGGGTAAGCGATGACATGTTCATTATTCAGTACCGCTACAGCATGTACGACGGTCTCTGAGGGCAGGTTTTTGATTTGTTCCGCCGGAATCGGCTTTCCACATTGTTTACTGGCACAAAAGCGTTTGATGCCCTGCGCCGTCTTCTTTTCGATTAACAGCGGGTAATGGCATTCAGGGCATTCGCCCGCCACCGGTTTGAAATTGATAACGAACTGGCAATCAGGATAGCGATCGCAGGAATGAAACGTTTTACCGAATCGGGAACGCCGCTGCACCAGATGGCCCTGTCCGCACTGCGGGCAGGCGATAGCGGTCTCATCTGGTTTATCGATAAGCTCGGTATGTTCGCATTCGGGATAGCGGCTACAGCCAATGAACATCCCAAAGCGCCCCTGGCGCAGCACCATAACGGCACCGCACGATGGGCACTCTTGTCCCTCCAGCACCTTAACGATATGCCCGTCTGCCTGGCTTTTCAGGGGACGGACATAGTCACAGTCCGGATAGTGAGAACAGCCGAGAAACGGGCCGTGTTTCCCGGAGCGGATCACCAGTTCAGCCCCGCACTGCGGGCAGGGCTCGTTTTTACGCACCGAAAACAGTGCTGATTTGGTCATAACAACTCGATGTTGCTGCAAATAAGATTAATGCAGCATACCTTCATTTACTTCGAAGAGTAATTCTTCCATTTGCTGATAGGCGTTTTCACAGCCCGGAATATTGAACAGAACCATCAGGATCACCCATTTCAGGTCTTCCAGTTCGAACTCTGCCGTATCCAGCGCCAGTACGCGCTCTATCACCATTTCTCGCGTTTCGAGGTTCAACACCTGAATCTGCTCGAGGAAGAGTAAAAATCCTCGGCAGCTGGCGTCCAGACGCTGGCACTCTTCTTCGGTATAGACCCGAAGAGAGAGCGGGTCGGAGGCGAGCTGCATGGGTTCAACGAGACCTTCCTGATAATCAGCCAGTTTCTCGAGCCACA
>CABUCP010000452.1 GCA_902490055.1 uncultured Klebsiella sp.
TGTGGCTTAAAAATTAAACGGGCGGCCACAGCCGCCCGTCGTTAGCAGGAAAAGTTAAATCGCCCACCCGCCGGCGTAGAAAATAACCAGCGCCGCGGCGATGATCACGGTGCCCGCATTGAGCTTGCGCCATTCGCCGGATACTACGCGGCCAATTACCAACGAAGCAAAACCGATCATGATGCCGGTCACGATGTTGCAGGTCAGCACGATGAACACCGCGGTGATCAGCCCCGCCATCGCATCAACGAAGTCATTGAAGTCGATTTTCGCCACGTTGCTCAGCATCAGCAGGCCGACGTACATCAGCGCCGGCGCGGTCGCGTAGGCCGGAACCAGATAAGAGAGCGGAGAAAGGAAGAGGATCAGCAGGAACAGTACGCCGACGGTTACCGCCGTCAGGCCGGTTTTACCGCCCGCCGCCGTACCGGCCGCCGATTCGATATAGACCGCCGCAGGCGCCGCGCCCACCACGCCGGAGAACACGCTGCTCAGGGAATCGGTGGTCAGCGCTTTACCGCCGTTGATGATTTGTCCGTCTTTATCCAGCAGATTCGCCTGCCCGGCGACCGCACGGATGGTGCCGGTAGCATCAAAGACAGCGGTCATCACCAGCGCCAGCACGCTTGGCAGCACGACCGGGTTCAGCGCGCCGACGATATCAAGGCTGCCAATCAGTGAATTGCCCTGTTCGTCGCTCAGCGACGGCATGGCGAAAATACCGGAGAAGTGGACGTTAGGGTCGAAAATCAGGCCGATAACCGATATGCCGATAATAGTCAGCAGAATGCCGCCCGGCACTTTCAGTTTTTCCAGGCCGATAATGACCGCCAGGCCAATCAGCGACATCATCACCGGGAAGCTGTCGAAGTTACCCAGCGCAACCGGCAGGCCGTCCAGCGGGTTCTTAATCACCAGGCCGACGCCGTTGGCGGCGATCAGCAGCAGGAACAGGCCGATACCGATGCCGGTGCCGTGCGCCACGCCCTGCGGCAGATTGCGCAGGATCCAGCTACGAATGCCGGTGGCGGAAATAATGGTGAACAATACGCCCATCAGGAAGACAGCGCCCAGCGCCACCGGAATACTGATGTGCTGGCCCAGAACCAGGCTAAAAGCGGTAAACGCGGTCAGTGAAATCGCACAACCGATCGCCAGCGGTAGGTTGGCCCACAGGCCCATCGCTAATGAACCGACGCCGGCGACCAGGCAGGTCGAGACAAATACCGCCGCGGGCGGAAAACCGGCTTTCCCTAGCATTCCCGGTACGACGATGACGGAGTACACCATCGCCAGGAAGGTGGTTAACCCGGCAACGATTTCCTGACGAACGGTGCTGCCGCGAGCTGAAATTTTAAACCAGGCGTCTAATGAACCGCCGGTACGCGCTGAAGGCGTAGACATAGAAAACTTCCCCTGAAAATTTTGATCGTTCGCTCGTATGCGTGATGGACCATCCACTGCCAGTTAAACGCCATCTCCTTGTGCTGTTTCCCCGGCGCCAGGAGGGAGGCTGAGAAAAAGCAAACGTTTAACTCCGCGCATACAATGCGGTGTATGGAATGACTTTGCTCCCCCCTGTTGACAGGAAAAAAGCGAGCAAAGTAAAAAGGCAAACGATTATCCAGCCTTTAGACGGCCCTTTTCAACTGAAGTTTGTCGTATTTGACTAAATTCCGCCGCCAAAGCTCAGGAAATAGCCAAACGATGCGCAAACGTTATCGTCAATGCGCAATCCATTAACATATTTATCTGTTCTAAACGCCTTTTCAGCGTATCAACCACCAGGCAAAGTAAATGGCCCGCCGCGTTCAATAGCCTTTTGCCAGCCGGGACGCGCCTCCACTTTTTGTTGCCACTGCCGGGTATGCGGCAGAAAATCGATGCCGCCGCGCGCCAGCAGCGCCATCACCGGGAAGCTCATCTGAATATCGGCCATGCTCAGCTCAGCGCCAGCAAACCACGGCTGGCGGGAAAGATGCTGTTCAATATAGGCCGCATGGGTGGCGAGCTGTTTATCCAGCCACGCCTTTTGCACCCCTTTGCCCAACGCGCCGCCCAGCGTGCGCATGCCAAGCGGCACCGGCGGCTTACCGAGGCTGGCAAAGATAAGCTTCATCAACAGCAACGGCATTAACGACCCTTCGGCATAGTGCAGCCAGAAGCGATACTGCAGCTTATCTTCCCGCCCCTGCGGCCTGAGCCGCTGGCTGCTGTCGTAAGTTTCCTGCAGATACTCGAGGATCGCCCCGGATTCCGCCAGCACCACGCCCTGGTCTTCAAGCACCGGAGATTTACCCAACGGATGAATTTTTTTCAACTCCGCCGGCGCCTGCATGTTTTTTTCACGCTGGTAGCAGATGACCTGATAAGAGAGCTGAAGTTCTTCCAGCGCCCACAGTACGCGCTGCGAGCGGGATTGATTAAGATGATGGACCGTCAACATGGCGTTCTCCTGTTGTTCGTTCAAATTAACTATAGAAACAGGCGGCCAATGACGGAAAAATTTCGTCAAACCAAACAGGCAAAATCAGCGGGCTGTGCCACAATTAAATTGTCGACGCAATCCGGAACCTCCTTCAACACATTGCGCAATACCTGAGGGGAGTCGACGTCGGGGGAAACCCTCCCGCGAGCCAGCGGGATAATGCGAAAGACAAAGACCGGAAAACAACTAAAGCGCCCTGTTGTGGCGCTTTAGTTTTTTCTGCGTTTCACCCTCAATCATCTTCCAACAGACGCGCCCCGGTTCCCTCTTCGCCCAGCTTATCGCCAGGGTTGCGTAACGGACAGTCGCGGCGTGACAAGCAACCGCAGCCAATGCAGCCGTCGAGCTGATCGCGCAGCGCGGTCAGAGTATGAATACGGCGGTCCAGTTCTTCCCGCCACAAAGATGACAGCTGCTTCCACTCTTTAGCGCTCAGGTTATGCCCTTCCGGCAGAACGCCGAACGCTTCGCCGATGGTCGCCAGCGGAATACCAATACGTTGCGCAATCTTGATGATCGCCACCGCGCGCAGCACATCACGGCGATATCGCCGCTGATTACCCGCGTTTCGCTGGCTACGGATAAGCCCTTTGCTTTCATAAAAGTGCAGCGCCGAGACCGCGACGCCGGTTCGTTTCGCCACTTCCCCCGGAGACAGCAGCATTTTGATACGGGGTGGTTTCTTTTCCATAAAAGCGCTTTACCTCAAGTTAACTTGAGGAATTATACTCGCCAACAGACAAAACGACGAATCGAGAATTGAGAGAGGCCGCTTTATGTCCCATCAGGATATTATCCAAACGCTTATTGAATG
>CABUCP010000453.1 GCA_902490055.1 uncultured Klebsiella sp.
AAGGTGTGACCATGTTTTGTGTGCAATGTGAACAAACCATCCGTACCCCGGCAGGGAACGGCTGCTCTTACGCGCAGGGTATGTGCGGTAAAACGGCTGAAACCTCCGATCTCCAGGATCTGCTGATTGCTTCGCTACAAGGTCTGTCCGCATGGGCCGTCAAGGCGCGTGAATACGGCATCATCGATCATGATGTCGATAACTTCGCGCCGCGTGCGTTCTTCTCTACTCTGACTAACGTGAACTTCGACTCCCCACGTATCGTCGGCTACGCCCGTCAGGCGATCGCAATGCGCGACGCGCTGAAAGCGCAGTGCCTGAACATTGATGCCAATGCCTCAGTCGACAGCCCGGTGGCGGATCTCCAGCTGGCTAGCGATGATCTGGGCGACCTGCAGCGCCAGGCGGCAGATTACACGCCGAACAAAGACAAAGCGGCGATCGGCGAGAACATTCTCGGCCTGCGTCTGCTGTGCCTGTACGGCCTGAAAGGCGCCGCGGCCTATATGGAACACGCGCACGTTCTCGGCCAGTACGACAACGATATTTATGCTCAGTACCACAAAATCATGGCGTGGCTGGGGACCTGGCCTTCCGATATGAACGCTCTGCTGGAGTGCTCAATGGAAATCGGTCAGATGAACTTCAAAGTCATGAGCATCCTCGACGCCGGCGAAACCACAAAATACGGTCACCCAACGCCAACTCAGGTCAACGTCAAAGCCAGCGAAGGTAAATGCATCCTGATCTCCGGCCACGACCTCAAAGATCTGTATAACCTGCTGGAGCAGACGGAAGGCACCGGCGTCAACGTCTATACTCACGGCGAAATGTTGCCGGCGCATGGCTATCCGGAACTGCGTAAATTCAAGCACCTGATTGGTAACTACGGCAGCGGCTGGCAGAACCAGCAGGTTGAATTCGCCCGCTTCCCGGGCCCCATCGTGATGACCTCTAACTGCATCATCGACCCGACCGTCGGCGCCTACGATGACCGCATCTGGACCCGCAGCATTGTCGGTTGGCCGGGCGTGAACCATCTGGAAGGCGAAGACTTTGCGCCGGTTATCGCCCAGGCGCAGCAGATGGCCGGCTTCCCGTATAGCGAAATCCCGCATCTGATCACCGTCGGCTTTGGTCGTCAGACGCTGCTCGGCGCGGCGGATACGCTTATCGACCTGGTCAGCCGTGAAAAACTGCGCCACATCTTCCTCGTTGGCGGCTGCGATGGCGCGCGCGGCGAGCGTAACTACTTCACCGATTTCGCCACCAGCGTGCCGGAAGACTGCCTGATTCTGACCCTTGCATGCGGTAAATATCGCTTCAATAAACTGGACTTCGGCGACATCGAAGGCCTGCCGCGTCTGGTCGATGCCGGTCAGTGTAACGACGCCTACTCAGCGATTATTCTCGCGGTGACGCTGGCGGAAAAACTGGGCTGCGGCGTCAACGACCTGCCGCTGTCGCTGGTGCTCTCCTGGTTTGAACAAAAAGCGATCGTGATTCTGCTGACCCTGCTGTCGCTGGGTGTGAAAAACATCGTTACCGGCCCGACTGCGCCAGGCTTCTTCACTCCGGATCTGCTGGCTATCCTCAACGAGAAGTTTGGTCTGCGCTCCGTGACCACCGTTGAACAAGATATGCAGCAGCTGCTGAGCGCGTAAGGAGTAACAGAATGACAATGCCAACCAATCAGTGCCCGTGGCGGATGCAGGTTCATCACATTCACCAGGAAACGCCGGACGTGTGGACTATTTCGTTACTGTGCCACGACTATTATCCCTATCGCGCCGGGCAGTACGCGCTGGTAAGCGTGCGCAACTCGGCCGATACACTGCGCGCCTACACCATTTCATCGACGCCGGGGGTAAGCGAGTACATTACGCTGACCGTTCGTCGTATTGACGATGGCGCAGGTTCGCAGTGGTTAACCCGTGATGTCAAACGCGGCGACTATATCTGGCTGTCGGATGCGATGGGCGAGTTTACCTGTGAAGATAAACCAACCGATCGTTTTCTGATGCTCGCCGCCGGCTGCGGCGTGACGCCGATTATGTCGATGCGCCGCTGGTTGGCGAAGTACCGTCCGCAGGCGGACGTGCAGGTTATTTTTAACGTGCGCTCGCCGAAAGATGTGATTTTTGCCGAAGAGTGGCGTCAGTATCCGCTGACGCTGGTAGCGGAAAACGACGCGACGCCGGGCTTCGTCGCCGGTCGTCTGACTCGCGAGCTGCTACAAAGCGTCCCGGACCTGGCGAGCCGCACCGTAATGACCTGCGGTCCAGCGCCTTATATGGAGATGGTTGAGCAGGAAGTGACCGCATTGGGCGTGACTCGTTTCTTTAAAGAGAAATTCTTCACTCCGGTCGCCGAAGCTGCCGCGAGCGGGCTGAAATTCACCAAACTACAGCCGGCGAAAGAGTTCTACGCCCCGGTCGGCACCACCCTGCTTGAAGCGCTGGAGAGCAATAAAGTGCCGGTGACCGTCGCCTGCCGCGCCGGCGTTTGCGGCTGCTGCAAAACCAAAGTGGTTTCCGGCGAGTACAGCGTTACCAGCACCATGACGCTGACCGATGCTGAAATCGCCGATGGTTACGTACTGGCCTGCTCCTGCCACCCGCAAGGCGATCTGGTTCTCGCCTGAGGTCACAATCCCCGGTGGCGCTAGCGCTTGCCGGGGCTACAGCACTGTGCGATTTGGTAGCCCGGACAAGGCGCAATGCGCCGCCTCCGGGAAAATCCCTGGCGACAATAAACTCTCAGGCGACATGAGATAAACGCTTTCCCGGGCTGAAAAAGTTGCAAACCGACAACAGTATCGACTTTACGCCTTAGGAAGAATGCAGCATTTTTATCTCCAGGCCGACTGACCGGCCAGCGAATAACGCCCTGCCCCTAACAGCGCAATCGCCAGCGCGCCGATAAAGAAATAGACCAGGCTTTCAATCGCCCACGCGCCAACGGCATCCAGCGCGAAGGTATTACCCGTCCCGACCATCAGCCAGGCCACCACCATGGTAAACGCCAACACCAGCGCCGCCGGGCGCGTCAAAACGCCAACAATCAGCAAACAAGGCGCAACGACTTCTCCCACCAGCACGCCATAGGCGATAAACCCCGGCAACCCTTTAGCTACCAGCATACCGCTGATGCCATCTACGCCATCAATCAGCTTATGCAGGCCGTGAAACAACATTAAGCCGCCGACGGCAAGTCGTAACAAGAGTTTACCGGCATCTTCATGCGCCAGCGTTTTATTTACTGTATTTAACAATCCTTTAACCATTTGATGT
>CABUCP010000454.1 GCA_902490055.1 uncultured Klebsiella sp.
GCGCTCAGCCGGACTACGGGTACGCATCGTTGAGTCGCCCGGATAAGGCGCAAGCCGCTATCCGGGGATTTTCCCTGCTCACATTGCGCTTAGCGGGGCTACGGTACTGCGCCGCCCGGCACAAACTCAGTCATCAACGCTGCTGCATAAATTCACGGTACGCGGCAACCACCTGCAGGAAGTCCTCTACGCCGCACAGAGAGAGGCTTTCTTCGTCGTAATAGCTCATCCCCTCTTCTATTTCATCGCCGGAAAATTCCAGCTGGTTGGCGCGGATCATCACTTCTTCGCCATCCAGCCATAACGTATATTCATGACCGGCCCGCTGCCAGGAGCGTTCACTGCCTTTCACGGTGCGCGCGGCCTGCTCCACTTCATCCAGAAGAGCCAGGTTATCTTTCACCTCTTCGTTGAACCAGTGGCCAATCGCCTCGTGGTCCATCGACATTCGCACCTTTACCACCCCGGTAATATCGCGCAGAAATTCGTAATCCATAGTGTTTTCCTCTGCAAGGGCAATGCGTCACCGCTGCACTGTACCCATAGAGTAATTATCGCAGCAGACAGGCAGAAAAAAAGCGTAACGGGTGGGAGGATTGGAAATAAAAATGCCCGATGATGCAATGTTCACCGGGCATTGGAGAGTTTGTAGACAAACGGTCAGCCAGGCTGACCGAATGTATTACACGGCGGTCTGGAAGATCACGCCGTCAGCTTTTTCAGTGTACTGATCCAGCTGGTTGAAGTTGAGGTAGCGATAGGTATCTTCCGCGGTCTTATCAACCTGCGCCACGAAGGTCTGGTACTCTTCCGGCGTCGGCAGTTTGCCCAGCAGAGAAGCAACCGCAGCCAG
The DNA here is from genome assembly GCA_902490055.1 of uncultured Klebsiella sp. GTDB lineage: Bacteria > Pseudomonadota > Gammaproteobacteria > Enterobacterales > Enterobacteriaceae > Klebsiella. The sequence goes on from CABUCP010000454.1 coordinate 854, forward strand.
CTCAGCAGAGGCCAGATAAACGTTGGCGCCGGTACCTAAGCGGTTCGGGAAGTTACGGGTAGAGGTCGAAACGACCGTCGCGCCGTCGGCCACGCGCGCCTGGTTACCCATACACAGGGAACAGCCAGGGATTTCGATACGCGCGCCGCTCTTACCAAACACGCTGTAGTAGCCTTCTTCAGTCAGCTGCGCAGCGTCCATACGGGTTGGCGGCGCCACCCACAGACGCGTCGGCAGCTGGCCTTTATGGCTATCCAGCAGCTTACCGGCGGCACGGAAGTGACCGATGTTGGTCATGCAAGAGCCGATAAACACTTCATCGATCTTCTCGCCCTGCACATCAGACAACAGACGAGCATCGTCCGGGTCATTCGGCGCGCACAGGATAGGCTCTTTGATATCCGCCAGATCGATGTCGATCACTGCCGCATATTCCGCGTCAGCATCGGCTTCCAGCAGCTGCGGATCCGCCAGCCATTTTTCCATACCCTGAATACGACGTTCCAGCGTACGACGGTCGCCGTAACCTTCGGCGATCATCCACTTCAGCAGAACGATGTTTGAGTTCAGGTACTCAACAATCGGCTCCTGGTTCAGCTTGATGGTACAACCAGCGGCAGAACGTTCAGCGGAGGCGTCGGTCAGTTCAAATGCCTGCTCTACTTTCAGATCCGGCAGACCTTCGATTTCCAGGATACGGCCAGAGAAGATGTTTTTCTTACCTTTCTTCTCTACGGTCAGCAGGCCCTGCTTGATAGCGTACAGCGGGATGGCGTGAACCAGGTCACGCAGGGTGATACCCGGCTGCATTTTACCTTTGAAGCGCACCAGTACCGATTCCGGCATATCCAGCGGCATCACGCCGGTCGCGGCGGCGAAGGCCACCAAACCAGAGCCCGCCGGGAAGGAGATACCAATTGGGAAACGGGTATGGGAGTCGCCGCCGGTACCTACGGTATCAGGCAGCAGCATACGGTTCAGCCAGGAGTGGATAACGCCATCGCCCGGACGCAGAGAAACGCCGCCGCGGTTCATAATGAAGTCCGGCAGAGTATGGTGCGTGGTCACATCAACCGGCTTCGGATAAGCCGCAGTATGACAGAAGGACTGCATCACCAGATCGGCGGAGAAGCCCAGGCACGCCAGGTCTTTCAGTTCATCACGGGTCATTGGACCGGTGGTGTCCTGAGAACCAACGGAGGTCATCTTCGGCTCGCAGTAAGCGCCCGGACGAATACCGGCAACGCCGCAGGCGCGGCCAACCATCTTCTGCGCCAGAGAGAAGCCGCGGCTGCTTTCGGCCACGTCTTTTGCCTGACGGAATACGTCGCTGTGCGGCAGACCCAGCGCTTCGCGCGCTTTGGTGGTCAGGCCGCGGCCGATAATCAGCGGAATACGGCCGCCGGCGCGGACTTCATCCACCAGCACATCGGTTTTCAACTCGAAGCTTGCCAGCAGTTCGTTGGTTTCGTGATTACGCACTTCGCCTTTGAACGGGTAAACGTCAATCACGTCGCCCATGTTCAGGTTGTTTACGTCTACTTCAATAGGCAGCGCGCCCGCATCTTCCATGGTGTTGAAGAAGATTGGCGCAATTTTACCGCCCAGGCACAGACCGCCGCCGCGTTTGTTCGGCACGTTCGGGATGTCGTCGCCCATGAACCACAGCACCGAGTTGGTGGCGGATTTACGCGATGAACCGGTACCGACAACGTCGCCGACGTAGGCCAGCGGGAAGCCTTTCTGCTGCAGGGCTTCGATTTGCTTGATCGGGCCAACCACGCCCGGCTGATCCGGCTCAATGCCTTCACGGGCGTTTTTCAGCATCGCCAGCGCGTGCAGTGGGATATCCGGACGGGACCAGGCATCAGGCGCCGGGGACAGATCATCGGTGTTAGTTTCACCAGTGACTTTGAATACGGTAACGGTGATTTTATCCGCCAGCTGCGGGCGGTTCAGGAACCACTCGGCGTCGGCCCAGGATTTCATAACCTGCTTCGCGTACTCGTTACCCGCTTTCGCTTTCTCTTCTACGTCGTAGAAGTTATCAAACATCAGCAGAGTATGAGACAGCGCTTTAGCGGCGATCGGCGCCAGTTTGGCGTCGTCCAGCGCGTCAATCAGGGGATGGATATTGTAACCGCCCTGCATGGTGCCCAGCAGTTCAACGGCTTTTTCAGGGGTAACCAGCGGAGAGGTCGCTTCGCCTTTGGCGATAGCGGCAAGGAATCCAGCTTTAACATAGGCGGCTTCGTCGACGCCCGGCGGTACACGGTTGATAAGCAGATCTAACAGGAATTCTTCTTCACCCGCAGGCGGGTTTTTCAGCAGTTCTACCAGCGCGGCCATTTGGGTTGCGTCTAAGGGTTTGGCAACAATCCCCATGGCGGCACGCTCAGCTACGTGCTTACGGTATTCTTCTAGCACGACGGTTCTCCTC
>CABUCP010000455.1 GCA_902490055.1 uncultured Klebsiella sp.
TTTCTTTATCGATCGCCCCATTTTTGCCTGGGTTCTGGCTATTCTGTTAGTCCTGACCGGCACGTTGGCAATTTTGTCGCTTCCCGTTGAACAGTATCCGGAGCTGGCGCCGCCGAACGTTCGCATTACGTCTAACTATCCCGGCGCCTCCGCGCAGACCCTGGAGAACACCGTTACTCAGGTTATCGAACAAAATATGACCGGGCTCGATAACCTAATGTACATGTCATCGCAAAGCAGCGCCACCGGTCAGGCGACGGTTACCCTGAGCTTTACCGCCGGTACCGACCCGGACGAAGCCGTACAGCAGGTGCAAAACCAGCTACAATCGGCGATGCGTAAACTGCCGCAGGCAGTACAGAATCAGGGGGTGACGGTACGTAAAACCGGTGATACCAACATTCTGACGCTCGCGTTCGTCTCGACCGACGGCAGCATGGATAAGCAGGATATCGCCGACTACGTCGCCAGTAACGTTCAGGATCCGCTTAGCCGCGTCAACGGCGTTGGCGATATTGACGCTTACGGTTCACAGTATTCCATGCGCATCTGGCTGGATCCGGCGAAACTCAATAGCTACCAGATGACGGCAAAAGATGTCACCGACGCCATCGAGTCGCAAAACGCGCAGATTGCCGTCGGCCAGTTGGGCGGTACGCCGTCGGTCGATAAGCAGGCGCTTAACGCCACCATCAACTCGCAATCGCTGCTGCAAACGCCGGAACAGTTTCGCGATATTACCCTGCGCGTTAACCAGGATGGTTCGGAAGTGACGCTGGGCGACGTCGCCAGCGTGGAGATGGGGGCCGAGAAATATGACTATTTAAGCCGCTATAACCGCCAGGCCGCCTCGGGGCTGGGGATTAAACTCGCTTCCGGCGCCAATGAAATGGCTACCGCCGAGCGCGTTATCGCCCGTCTTGATGAACTGTCGCAGTATTTCCCACACGGGCTGGAATATAAGGTCGCCTACGAGACCACCTCCTTCGTCAAAGCCTCGATTACCGACGTGGTGAAAACGCTGCTGGAAGCCATCCTGCTGGTGTTCCTGGTCATGTACCTGTTCCTGCAAAACTTCCGCGCCACCCTGATTCCGACCATTGCCGTTCCGGTGGTATTGATGGGGACCTTCGCGGTGCTTTACGCCTGCGGATACAGTATTAACACTCTGACGATGTTCGCGACGGTGCTGGCCATCGGTCTGCTGGTTGATGACGCCATCGTGGTGGTGGAAAACGTCGAGCGTATTATGAGCGAGGAAGGGCTCTCGCCGCGCGAGGCGACGCGAAAATCCATGAAGCAGATTCAGGGGGCGCTGGTCGGTATCGCCATGGTGCTGTCGGCGGTATTTGTCCCGATGGCCTTCTTCGGCGGCACGACCGGCGCGATTTACCGTCAGTTCTCCATTACCATCGTCTCGGCAATGGTATTGTCGGTACTGGTAGCGATGATCCTGACCCCAGCGCTGTGCGCCACGCTGTTAAAACCGATTCACAAAGGTGAAACGCACGGCCAGAAAGGCTTCTTCGGCTGGTTTAACCGCAACTTCAACCGCAGCGCCAACCGTTATGAAACCTTCGTCGGCAAGATCCTCCACCGTTCGCTGCGCTGGATATTTATCTACGTGCTGCTACTCGGCGGCATGGTGCTGCTGTTCCTGCATCTGCCAACCTCGTTCCTGCCGCTGGAAGACCGCGGCATGTTCACCACTTCCGTACAGCTGCCGAGCGGTTCAACCCAGCAGCAGACGCTGAAAGTCGTGCAAAAAGCGGAAGATTACTTCCTGAAGAACGAGAAAGAGAACGTGGAATCGGTCTTTGCCACCATCGGCTCCGGCCCCGGCGGCAATGGGCAGAACGTCGCACGTATGTTTGTCCGCCTGAAAGACTGGGACCAGCGCGATCCGACAACCGGCTCCTCGTTCGCTATCATTGAGCGCGCGACCAAAGCCTTCAATAAAATTAAAGAAGCACGCGTTTACGCCAGCAGCCCGCCGGCAATCAGCGGCCTCGGCAGCTCCGCCGGCTTCGATATGGAGCTGGAAGATCACGCCGGCAACGGCCACGAGGCGCTGATGTCAGCCCGCGACAAGCTGCTTGAACTGGCGGCGAACAACGACCAGCTCACCCGCGTGCGCCACAACGGCCTGGATGACAGCCCGCAGCTGCAGGTTGATATCGACCAGCGTAAAGCGCAGGCGCTGGGCGTATCGATTGACGACATTAACGATACGCTGCAGACCGCCTGGGGCTCCAGCTACGTCAACGACTTTATGGATCGCGGGCGCGTCAAGAAGGTCTACGTCCAGGCGGCGGCGAAATATCGCATGCTGCCTGACGATATTAACCTGTGGTACGTGCGCAACAGCAGCGGCACGATGGTATCGTTCTCCGCCTTTGCCTCATCGCGCTGGGAAACCGGTTCACCGCGTCTTGAGCGTTACAACGGCTATTCAGCAGTCGAAATCGTCGGCGAAGCGGCGCCAGGCATCAGCACCGGTACCGCCATGACCATTATGGAAGATCTGGCCAAACAGCTGCCGAATGGTTTCGGCCTCGAATGGACGGCGATGTCCTACCAGGAACGCCTCTCTGGCGCTCAGGCGCCTGCGCTATACGCCATTTCGCTGCTGGTGGTCTTCTTGTGTCTGGCGGCGCTATATGAAAGCTGGTCGGTACCGTTCTCGGTCATGCTGGTGGTACCGTTGGGGGTGGTCGGCGCGCTGCTGGCAACCTGGATGCGCGGCCTGGAAAACGATGTCTATTTCCAGGTCGGCCTGCTGACGGTTATCGGCTTATCGGCGAAGAACGCCATCCTGATCGTCGAGTTTGCCAACGAGCTGAACCAAAAAGGCGAAGATTTGCTAACCGCCACGCTATCGGCCTGTCGCCAGCGTCTGCGCCCAATACTGATGACCTCGTTGGCGTTTATCTTCGGCGTACTGCCGATGGCCACCAGCACCGGCGCGGGATCCGGCAGCCAGCACGCGGTGGGTACTGGCGTCATGGGCGGGATGATCTCCGCGACCGTGCTGGCCATCTTCTTCGTGCCGTTGTTCTTCGTGTTGGTACGCCGCCGCTTCCCGCTGAAAGAGAAGCCGGAATAATCCATCAAATAACAGAAAAGGCGACTATCACAGTCGCCTTTTTCATGGGTTCACCTTCGCGGTGACATTGCTTTCAGTACTTACAAAACCGGATTTTATTTACGCAGCATATCTTCAATAAAATCTTTCCAGTTCCCCAGTTCGTGCTCAATCATAATAGCCTCTCTTATTATTGT
>CABUCP010000456.1 GCA_902490055.1 uncultured Klebsiella sp.
CATCATCTCTTCAGAATAACCAAAATGGCTGATTTTGACCGCCGAGATCATTGCCGTATAGGCTGAAATCCCCGGGAACATTGGGATCACCGCGGCGACGGTAAAAATTTTTGGATGCGCCAGATACCAGCGCGACCACTGAATGCCAATACTGCCGACCAGTAACGCGGCGAGAAAGGTCGCCCACTCGATATTGAACCCGGCGCTCATCATCACCATGCGCGAACCGTGGCCAATGGCGCCGAGCAGAGCGCACCAGCGCAGCGCGCGCTGCGGAACGTTGAATACCATCGCGAAGCCGGCGGCGGGAATTGCCGCCAGCGCCATATCCTGCGCGAGAGCGAAAAGATAAGAAATTATGCCCATCCGCGCAGCCCCCACATGGTCATTGCCATAACGACGCCGATGCAGGTCGCCAGCGTTAACAGGCTGGCGATAGCCCAGCGGGCCAGCCCGGTATTAATATGGCCTTTGAACATATCGGCCACGGCGTTAATTAATGGAAATCCGGGGACCAGCAGCAGCACGCTGGCGGCCATCGCAATCGTCGGCGTGGCGCTGAACGCCGGCAGGCGCAGCATCAGCCCGGAAATAGTCGTGGCGACGAAAGCGGTAATGCAAAAATTAATCTGTGGATGCATAGAGCGGTGGGTCAGCAACTGGCGGATATACATGGCGACGGTACTGGCGAAGAAAGTCACTACCGCGCCATCCCAGCCGCCGTTGTTCAGCTTGCAGAAGCAGGCGCAGGAGAGGCCGACCATCAATACCAGCAGCCAGCGCGGATAACGCAAAGGTTTGATCTGCGCAAAACGTTTCTCGACGTCTTTATAATCCAATAGCTTATGCTCGGCCATGATCACGATATGCTGCACCTCCGTCACCACGTGCATGTTGATACCGCGATCGCTGTTTTTACGCGTGGAGGTCAAACATTCGCCGTCTTTAATCGTCGTCAGTACGATGGCGTTCGAAGAGATAGCGCTCTCTACGCTGTCCATACCTAACGCCCGCCCAAGGCGGGTGGAAAGCTCCTCCACCAACGCGCTTTCCGCGCCGTGCTGGAGTAAATAAAGGCCGCACTGAATGCACAGTCGGGTGACTGCGCGCTGCTCTGATTTATCTGCCTGCATAAGTACCTGCTGTCCACCATGCCCGCTGTCCAAGTCTCTGCAGATACTTTTACCTGAACTCCGCCCCTTTGTGCGGCGGGCGGGATCAAACAATGTGCAAAAATCGTCCTGCCGCTTTGTCTGGCGAATATTTGAACCGTGCCACACTTTCACGACTTTGTTGGAAAGTGCAATTTTTACCGCCATTCATCCCTTCTTTTTGCTCGCTGAGTTATCAAAAATGCAGGTGAGTACTTTTAATAAACAAAAAATAAACAAATAATTAACTTTCGAGAGCGAGTGCCCTATGAAAACACAGGTCGCCATCATCGGCGCCGGTCCTTCAGGACTGCTGCTGGGTCAGTTATTGCATAACGCGGGGATCCATACCGTCATCCTTGAACGCCAGACCCCGGAGTATGTATTAGGACGCATTCGGGCGGGTATCCTCGAAAGCGGTACCGTGGATTTGCTGCGCGAGGCCGGTGTGGCGCAGCGGATGGATGCCGAAGGGCTCATCCACCATGGCGTGGAGTTTTTATTTGAAGGCCAGCGGGTACCGGTATCGTTAAGCGAGTTGACCGGCGGTAAAAGCGTGATGGTTTATGGTCAAACGGAAGTCACTCGTGACCTGATGGCGGCAAGGCGCGACTGTGGCGCGCCGATTATTTATGGCGTTAGCGACGTTGAGATTATCGACGCTAAGAGCGATCGACCGTCGGTGTCTTACGCGGTTGGCGGCGAAAAATACCGACTGGAGTGTGATTTCATTGCCGGTTGTGATGGTTTTCATGGTGTTTCGCGTCAGAGCATTCCGCGCGATATCCTCAAAGAGTATGAAAGCGTGTGGCCGTTTGGCTGGTTAGGGCTGCTGGCGGATACGCCGCCGGTTAATCCTGAATTGATTTACGCACATCATGAACGTGGGTTTGTATTGTGTAGTCAGCGCTCACTAACTCGTAGCCGCTACTATTTGCAGGTGCCGCTGAGCGATAGCGTAGCGGCGTGGTCGGATGAACGGTTCTGGGGCGAGCTAAAGCGTCGTCTGCCGGAAGAGCTGGCAGGTAGGTTAGTGACTGGTCACTCACTTGAAAAGAGCATTGCGCCGCTGCGTAGCTATGTTGTTGAGCCGATGCAGTATGGCAGGTTGTTTCTGGTTGGCGATGCCGCGCATATTGTGCCGCCAACCGGCGCGAAGGGGCTGAACCTGGCGGCGTCGGACGTCAGCTATTTGTGGCGGATCCTGCGTGAATTCTATCATAACGGGCGCGAAGACCTGCTGGTCAGCTATTCGCGTTTGGCCCTTGACCGGGTGTGGAAAGGGGAAAGATTCAGCTGGTTTATGACTCGTCTGCTGCATGACTTTCCGCAGCAGAGCGAATTCGATAAAAAAATGCAGGCCGCTGACCGCCGATACTACCTGGGGTCGCGTGCCGGGCTAACGACCATCGCCGAGAACTACGTCGGTCTGCCGATGGAGCGCGTAGCCTAATGACGGGTAAAACCGGAGGCGAGATGTCAACGACGAGCACGATTCCTGTTTTTAAACTGTATGGCGAAGAGCGTGGTTGGCCAACGCCGGACCTGCTGCATTGCGAGTCTATTGTACAGCGTAGTAGCCTTTATGAGTGGCACATTCGCGTACATCAGCATGCAGAAATGGTCCAGCTTTTGTATCTCCATAAGGGGCGGGCGGAAATTGAAATTGAAGGCGTAACCAGAGTGATGACCGAGGCGTGTATTCAGGTTGTGCCAGCGCTCTGTATCCACGGTTTTCGTTTTTCGCCTGGCACCCAGGGATTTGTCCTGTCGTTATCGCTGCCGTTATTAAGCCGCTTTGAAAGCCAGTTTGGCCGTCCTCTTGACGTGTTGTCCCAGCCGCAGTGCGTAGCGGTGAAACGCTCGCGCGGCCATATTCGTTCGTTGTTTACTGCGCTGCGCGAAGAGTATTGTGAAGAGCACGATGCGCGTGAAATGATGCTGCATTCGCTGCTAGGCGCGCTGCTGGTATGGCTGAATCGTCAGTGTCAGCCGACGATAGCGGCCGAGGATAAAGCCGAGCGTAAGCGCAGCGTGATGCGCCATTTCTCGCGTTTAATTGAAAGCCACTACCGCGAACATCTGCCGGTATCGGAGTATGCAAGGCTGGTGGGGCTTTCGGCGACGCA
>CABUCP010000457.1 GCA_902490055.1 uncultured Klebsiella sp.
GGCTTATCTAACGCTGCCGGATCGGTGGCGAACAGCGGCACGGTTTGCAGCCACGCCTGCTTGTTCAGCTCGGTATTGAGTTCCGGGTGGGCCTGGGCAAACTTAAGCCAGGTCTCCTGCGGATGCGCGCGCAGATAGTTCACGCCTTGCTGTAATGCGCTAAGGAATTTTTTGATTTTGGGCTCGTTGATATCGGCTTTATTCGCGACAATCACCAGCTCGTCGTAGGTTGGGACGCCGAAATCTTCCACGTTCATCACCAATGGGTCTTTACCCTGTAATTTAAGCTCCAGCGCTTCAATATTACGATAACCGCCGATTACCGCATCCACCTGGCCGGCCAGCAGGGCGCTGGTCAACTGGAAGTTCACGTTGATCAATTTGATGCTGTTAGGATCGATATGTGAATGCTGCGCCATGGTGGCCAGCGTCGCCTGTTCGATGCCGCTCACCGAATACCCCACTTTTTTGCCTTTTAGGTCGGCGGGGGATTTGATGTGCTTATCCAGCGCAATCACCGTATTAAGCGGCGAGTTAATCAACGTGCCGACCCTAACCAGCGGTAGCCCTTCATCGGCAAAAAAATGCACCTGCGGCTGGTAGGTGATGGCCAGATCCGCCTGGCGCGCGGCAACCAGTCGCGGCGGCAGCGCCGGGTCCGATGGCGGGACGATTTTGACGTCCAGCCCGGCATCCTTGAAGGCGCCGATTTGTTCCGCCACCATAATCGGCGCATGATCCGGATTAATGTACCAGTCCAGCACCAGCGTCAGTTTCTCATTCGCCAACGTCTGGCCGCTTACCAACAACGCTATCCCGGCCAACAGAGGTTTATGCATGTCTCTTCCTTATACTCTTTTATGGATTATTCCGGCGACCAGTTAATCAGCCGGTGTAAAAACGCATCGACCGCCAGCCACAGCGCAATGGTCAACAGCACTAAAATTAACAACGCGGCGAAACAGATATCGGTTTGCAGCCGGGCATTAGCATTCAACATGACGTAGCCCAGTCCTTCAGCCGAGCCGACCCATTCGCCAATAATCGCGCCGATGGGGGCAACGGCGGCCGCCATCCGCAGGCCGGAGCCGAGCGCCGGTAATGCCGCCATCAACCTGACGTGACGGAGCTGTGCGCCGAAAGAGGCTCCCATGGTGCGGGCCAGATCGAGATAATCACGATTTACCCGTCGCAGCCCGTCGAAGAACGCCGAAGTGACGGGGAAAAAGATGACCAGCACCGCCATCATCACTTTGGCACTCATGCCAAAACCAAACCACAGCACCAGCAGCGGGGCGAGTGCAAACACCGGGATGGCCTGGCTGGTCAATACCAGCGGCATTAGCCAGCGCTGCAGTCGCGGCGACATCACCATGCATAATGCCAGCAACACCCCGAGCGCCACGCCAAGCGCCAGCCCGCAAAGGATCTCGCTCAGGGTGATCAGGGTATGGTCGGCCAGATAGCTGCGGTTATGCCACAGCGCCTCGGCAACCGCCGCCGGCGAAGGCAGCAGGAACGCCGGTATGCCGCTGCTGGTCGCCACCTGCCATAGCACCAGCAGGCCGCAAAATACGATAGCTCCGCGCAATAATTTTCCGTTCATCCATTAGCCCTCACCAGTTGCTGCAGCAATTGGGCTTGACTGGCTAAAAGCGCAGGGTCGTCAGGCGCGCGGGGCGCTATGCCGCTTAAATGATGGGTATCATCGATCGCGCCCGTCGGTGAAAGCACCAACAGGCGGTGGCTGAGGCGGCAGGCTTCCATCGGATCGTGGGTGATGAGCACTACGGTACGATCGGCCAGCAGTTCGGCCGCCAGGGTCTGAATGCGCGTGCGGGTAATCGTATCGAGCGCGGAAAAAGGCTCGTCCATTAATACAATCGGGCGATCCTCATACAGCGTACGCGCCAGCGCCGCCCGCTGGCGCATGCCGCCGGAAAGGGCCGCCGGACGTTCGTCGGCGCACGATATCAGCCCGACCTGTTCAAGCAGCCGGGCGACCCGCGCTTTATCTGGCGCATAACCGCGTAGCCGGGCGCCGAGGGCGACGTTTTCCCGCACGCTCAACCACGGATAAAGCAGATCCTTTTGCCCCATCCATGCCAGGCGGTTGGCAATCGGCAAACCATCGCTGGCGCTGATTACCCCCAGGTCCGGCTGCGCCAACCCGGCGATAATACGCAGCAGGCTGGTTTTGCCCGCGCCGCTGGCGCCCAGCAGCGAAACCCATTGTCCGCCGGCGATATCAAAGGAGAGGTCGCTAAAAATCGCCCGCGCGCCGAAGCGCAGGCTGACATTACGCACGCAAATACCCGGCGCCATCACGCCTCGTCCTGCGCAACGGCATTCAGCCCCATCTGCCAGAAGTTACCTTCCAGGCGAGTCGCGGTAGTGAAAATTTCGCTGAGCTCGGCAAATCTTGATTCCGCGCCGCGCTGTTGCCAGACGGATTCCAGCAGGCCGATCGCCGCGTTGACACCTTGTAAATAGTCTTCATCGCCGTAGTTGCGGATCCACGAAGCGTACGGGTTATCGTGCAAGTTGGTGTGCGGATTGTGCAGCAGGCCAAGACCAATCTCCGCGTAACCCGCCACGCAGGGCAGTAGCGCCGCCAACAGGTCCAACGCGTCGCCGGAGTGGCCGATATCCAGCACGTAGCGCGTGTAATTGACGGTTTCCATCGCCTCGCTTTCCCGCGCCATCATGTCTTCATTTAACCCCCATTCGGCGCAATAACCCACGTGTAGCGGTAATTCGCCAAGGATGGCATTCATCGATGCCGCGGCGGCGCGCATCTCCGGCAGAGTCCGCAACTTGCTGACCAGCAGGGCATAGCTGCGAGCAAAGTGGATCAGGAACAGATAATCCTGGGTCAGGTAACGACGAAAGGCGGCCTGTGGTAACGTGCCGGCGGATAATTGGTTGAGGAAAGGGTGCGCCACGTAACGCTGCCATTCAGCGCCGGCTTGCTCGCGCAGACGGCCGTAAAGACCTTGGGTAAAAGCGGGAATCATCATGGGACCTCCTGAATAAAGGGGAGATCCGGGCGTGCAGAAGTGTGAACAGGTAAGAACTGGAAACTGGCAATAATGCCGACCCGTCCCTTCGCTGGCATGACCCAGATCAGGTTCAAAGGGTTCGGTTTTTACGCCATCTCAGCCCTCACGGGACACCCCTCGGTTGCGCCATGTTATACGGCATTCACTTTTTGATTACAATGGCGGTAGGACAAATCACCACATTTACGTGACAGTGTCACTAAAATGC
>CABUCP010000458.1 GCA_902490055.1 uncultured Klebsiella sp.
GCAGTCGCCGTAGGCCTGGTAGACCTCCATCATCGTGAACTCCGGATTATGGCGTACGGAGATCCCTTCATTGCGGAAGTTACGGTTGATTTCGAAAACGCGTTCGAAACCGCCGACCACCAGGCGTTTCAGATACAGTTCCGGCGCGATACGCAGGTACATATCCAGATCCAGCGCGTTATGATGAGTGATAAACGGACGCGCGGATGCGCCGCCGGGGATCACCTGCATCATCGGGGTTTCCACTTCCATAAAGCCGCGGGCGACCATGAACTGACGCATCGTCGCCAGAATCTGCGAACGAATACGGAAAGTATGGCGCGACTCTTCGTTGGCGATCAGATCCAGATAGCGCTGGCGATAGCGAACTTCCTGATCCTGCAGGCCATGGAATTTATCCGGCAGCGGACGCAGAGCTTTGGTCAGCAGACGCAGCTCGGTACAGTGAATGGAGAGTTCGCCGGTTTGCGTTTTAAACAGTTTGCCGCGAGCGGCGATGATGTCGCCGAGATCCCATTTTTTAAACTGTTCGTTGTAGATGCCTTCCGGCAGATCGTCGCGCGCGACGTACAGCTGGATGCGGCCGCCGACGTCCTGTAGGGTGACGAAAGAGGCTTTACCCATGATGCGGCGGGTCATCATACGACCAGCAACAGAGACTTCAACGTTCAGGGAAGCGAGTTCATCGTTATCCTTCGCGTCGAATTCAGCGTGCAATTGGTCAGAGGTATGATCGCGACGGAAATCGTTCGGGAAAGCTACGCCTTGCTCACGCAGCGCAGCCAATTTTTCGCGACGAGTTTTCAGTTCATTATTAAGGTCAATTGCCTCATCGGCACCTTGTGCTTGTTGTTCAGACATGTTGGTTCCTCATAACCCTGCTTTCAAACTAGCTTCGATAAATTGAACCAGGTCACCATTCAGCGCGGCCTGTCTCTGGTAACACACCAGAGAACAATCTTAACGACTCTGGATTCACTTCAAGCTGATCTCACTCAGCTATGGCTTCACTAACGGTATTTTTTATCGTTGGCTTCCGCGCCCGCCAGAATATCCTCCTCCTGTTCGCTTTGCTGTGCAAGGAGCAGACCTGGCCTGCTCCGCCCTATTTGCCCTGCTCCGCCGGTGCTGCTGCTAGCCACCAGCGCCAGCAGCACAATCACCGCCACGCAGCCAATGGTCCACTCGCCCATCTGCGAGAAGAAATGCTGATAAGCGGCAATCGCCGTCTCGCTGATTTGCGATTCGGTGGTTTGCTGCGCCACCACGCCCGCCAGCCAGTTGGCGACCGCGCCGGTGGCCAGCATATAAATACCGGTTAACACCCCGGTGACGCCGGGCATGTTCAGACGAGTAATTTGCGCCATGGCGACCGGGTCAATAAACAGCTCGGCAAAGCCCATCATCGCCAGCCCGGCGACCATCATGCCCATTGAGGCCTGGCCATCGGCCGCGCCGTGACGCGCATTCAGCGCCAGAACCATAAATCCGCCGCCCATCATCAGCAGGCCGAAAGCGAATTTCAGCCATACTTTCAGCACCGAGCGGGTTCGCCCTTCCGGGCGCACCAGCCACGCCAGCACTACGCCGGCCGCCATCACCGCCACCGCGTTAACCGACTGGAACAGCGCGGTCGGCACTTCAATATTGAACAACCGACGATTGACAAAGTGGTCGATAAACAGGCTAATCGAGCTACCACCCTGCTGCGCCAGCACCCAGAACAATGTCCCGGTCAGCATCAGCAGAACGATTTGCCACAGCGCGCGGCGATGCTGCGGCGATTTGATCATGATCCGCGCCACCATTTGCGCGGCGAACAGACAGACGATCGCCAGCAGATAGCCGGACCAGTTGTTTTCTAACAGCAGCGTGAAGAACACCGGCGCCAGGCACAGCATGACCACCAGCCAGCCCCAGGTCGGCAGTACGAATTTCACCGCGCATAGCGCCTGTTTATCGACGCCGCGGGTATCGCGGAAGTAGCGGCTGCCGCTTAAGAAGATCATCAAACCGATGAACATACCAATCCCCGCCAGCGCAAAGCCGATATGCCAGCCGTACCACTGCGCCGCCAGCCCGCAGGCGATAGGCGCGGCAATCGAACCGACGTTACCGGCGGCATACAACAGCGAGAAACCGCCGTCGCGACGATGGTCGTCAACGGCGTACAGTTCGCCGAGCAGGCAACTGATGTTGGATTTGAATAGACCGTAGCCGCAGATAATGATCGCCAGCGCCAGATAGAGGCTCCAGGTAGAATCAGATTCAACGCCCAGCACCACGTGGCCGAGGGTCATCAACAGCGCCCCGGCAATCACCGCCGTGCGGTTGCCGAGCAGGCGGTCGGCAAGCCAGCCGCCGAGAATAGGGGTAACGTAAACTAAAGATGCGTAAGCGCTGAACAGACTGATGGCGTGGCTGTCGTCAAAGCCAAGTTGGTGGGTGAGATAGAGGATGAGTAAGGCGCGCATGCCGTAAAAGCTGAAGTACTCCCAGATCTGGATCGCTACGATGTAGTAAATCGCGCGCGGCTGTGAGGGTGTTTTCATAGGTTCTCCTTGCAGCGTGAAAAAAGGGAAGTGGCAAGCCACTTCCCTTGTGTGCGTCTATTACTTGTTGTTTTCTTCTTTCAGCACTTTAACGGTGTAACGACCATCCGCCTGACGATATGCGCCGTGGATATCGGTTTCGAAGCCCGGGTAGTGAGCGCCGATTTCGCACAGCATCTGCAGGAATTCCAGTACCGGGCGGCTTTCTTCGGTGATCATTTCACCAGGCATCACCAGCGGAACTCCCGGAGGATACGGCAGGATCATATTGGCGTTGACGCGGCCTACCATCTCTTCGAGGTAAACTTCTTCAGTCTGACCGTGCAGCTCTTTCTGGAACGCGGCATACGGCGTGACCATCATGGTCGGCAGCACTTCGAATGCGCGGAACATCAGGTCCGGCAGGTTGTGATGCTCAACCAGTTTGTGAATATTCTGCGCCAGTTCCTGAACACGCATGTTTTCATAGAATTCAGGATCTTCACGGTACAGTGACGGCAGCATGTTTTTCACACGCAGGTTCAGGTCGAACGCGCGTTTGAAGTCGGTCAGCGCACGCAGCAGGCTCAGCGCTTTAGTCTTATCGATACCGATGCTGAACAGGAACAGCAGGTTGTAAGGACCGGTTTTCTCAACCACGATGCCGTGTTCGTCGAGATATTTCGCCACGATGCTCGCCGGAATGCCGAACTCATCCATGGTGCCGTCTTTC
>CABUCP010000459.1 GCA_902490055.1 uncultured Klebsiella sp.
TTTGATGCGCAATTTACCCAAGCGATTCTCGAACAGGAAATTGCGGCAAATGCCTTACTGTATGACGGAGATAACGGCGTAGCGGCGCCGAATGGCGTCAATCTGGAAAACTATGGCCAGCGACGGTTTAACCAATCGATGAACTGGCCGGACGATCCGCAGCAGATGCTGTGGCGCTTCAAAACCCGTGCGGTCTTCTGCGATCGAGGCGGCGCCAAACTCATTGAACATAGCGGCCGCAGCTCCGGATACCGCGTTATCGGCGATGACTGGCAAAAAAGCTGCCTGGCCGAGGTAATTAAAAAAGGTAGTGATTACTTAGCCCGCCAGGTAAAAAAAGATGGGCTTTATTACTACGGTTGGTTTCCCTGTTTCGACCGGCCGGTGCGATCCTATAACGCGTTGCGCCACGCCAGCTCAACCTATTCGCTCATTGAAGGTTGGGAGGCCACCAGGCAACCGCATCTTCGCCATGCGATCGACCGGGCGATTGGCTACCTGGTCAACAACCTTATCTCCGTTCGCGCTCTTGCCGATGGGCAACAGGCGGCGTTTCTTTGCGATGTCGATAATGAAATTAAACTAGGCGGCAATGCGGTTAGTATTCTGGCGTTGGTCAAATACACCGAAACGACGGGCGACCAACAGTATCTTGACTTGATGGCGCAACTGGCCGCCGGCATTGCATTTATGCAGGATGCGCAGAGTGGTGAGTTTGTACATGTCCTTAATAGTAACGATCTTTCATTGAAGGCCAAACATCGGATTATTTACTACGACGGCGAGGCGGCGTTCGCGTTGATGCGCCTGTATAGCCTGACGCAGGCGCCGCAGTGGCTGGCAATGGTTGAGAAAGCATTTGAGTACTTTATTCGCCAACAGCACTGGCAGCACCATGACCACTGGCTGAGCTACTGTGTTAACGAATTAACCCGTTTCCGCCCGGAAGAGCGCTATTTCCGCTTTGGACTGGATAACGTGCGCGGACATCTGGACTTTGTGCTGCAGCGCGTGACGACCTATCCGACGCTGCTGGAGCTGATGATGGCGGCGGCGGAAATGATTGCTCGCCTTGATGCTTCGCCGACGCAACGCCATCTCCTTGAGGGGTTTGATAAAGAGAAGTTTTATCAGGCGCTGGAGTGTCGTGCGCGCTATCTGCTGGATGGGTTCTTCTGGCCAGAGCTGGCGATGTTCTTTAAACATCCGGCACGCATCGTCAACAGCTTCTTTATACGCCACCATAGTTATCGCGTGCGTATTGATGACGTTGAGCACTACCTGTCAGGCTATATTGCCTATCAAAAATATCATCAGGCTGCTACCACGCGTCAGCAGTCACCGGAGATTGCGCCAACCGCTGTACAGGGGACGACGGTTTTTTTGTTGGAGAACCTGCGCGACGTCGGTAATGGTATTGAAGTGGCCGCCAGCCGACGCGCTAAGCTGTTTGTCGAATATTTGCAGACCGTGCCCTGGCTTATCACCGCGATGTGGGATCCGAATCTGAAGGCGGTGGTCAAGGAACTGAAGGCGCGAGGCGCGCTGCCGGAAGCAGTACCGGTTTATAATCTCTACGAGGCTTTAGCCACAAGTCTGGCTGAGGGGAAAATAACCTCGCTACCTGCGCTTAAAGGTGAGGTTGAGCTTCGCCAGACCATAGCGCCGAAGGCGGACGCTCCGGTGGGTAAAAATAACTATCAGCTGCGCCCGCGGGGGCAACTGGTGGAGGATTATGTCGATTGCGCGGGCAATATTTTGCTGCGCAAATATTTTGACGAGAAGAAAGGAAATCTGCAAATCGCCCGGATGGACGTTGCGCAGCCGGGCGGCGAAGTTAAATCTTTTAACCAGCAGGAGGCGTTCTTCTCGTGGATGCTGGAAATGATGCTACCCGACGATCGCCGCTGGCATTTTATCGTCGATAAAAATAAAGCCTGGAAAGCGTTCGTCTGTTCTCGTCCGACGCAGCGGATGGATTGTACGCTGAGTGCTATCATCCATTCGCATCATCAGTTACTTAACGGCACGTTAAAGGCTTCCTATCGCCATTTGCTCGAGCAGCCGGAGCTGGTGGATCGCTTAATCGTACTCACTGATGAGCAGTGGCAGGATCTGCAGCAAGAGGGCTTCCCCGCCGAGCGCCTGACGGTTATCCCAAATCATATGGATGACAGCAAGCTCCCGGCAAATCCGCAAAAGGAACCCTCGGAGACGGTTATCTACCTTGCACGTTATTCCGAAGAGAAACAGCACAGAATGCTGTTTAACGCTTTCCGCAAGGTTGCGGCGGAGATCCCCGGCGCGCGACTACAGACCTACGGCGTAGGGCCGTTGCGGCGCAATCTCAGCGAGCAGGTAAAAGCGTGGGGAATGGAGGATGTCATTACCATCAACGGGTTTACCTCAGATATTGCCGCGGTCCATAAAACCGCCTGCTGTACGGTACTGTGCTCAAATCAGGAAGGGCAGTCCCTGTCGGCCGTCGAGGCGATGGTTTATGGCACGCCGCTGGTCAGCTTTGCGATTAAATACGGGCCGCGCGATATCCTGCAGGACCGCCAGGCCGGGATCCTGGTGCCTTACGGCGATGAAGAGGCGCTGGCGGCGGCGTTAGTACAGGTTATTTCCGATAAGGCGCTGCAAAAAGAGATGCAGGCTGCCGCCATCTGCAACGCGCGTCGTTATTACGCCAGTGCGATTGCCGGGCGCTGGGAGCAGTGGCTGCGGCACAATGAACAGCAGATAAGCGGGCAGAGCGATAAAGCGCAAAATGTGGTTTCGCTCAAACAGCGCGTAGTGTGAGACGGTAACCGCCCCGGAATGATAGTTCATTGGGGCGGTTAGGGTCGGGAGAGGCGGCGCGATGCAACGATTAACATCCTGGGCGGCATCGATTGCGGCATGTTGGCTGGCGATGTATTGCCCGCCGTCAGCGGCAGTTGAGGAAATGGTGCAGGTATCGCGCTGTGTCAAAGGATCAATATTGCATAAACATGTTCTTGAAAAAGAATATGTTGAAGATGATTTTCACATCTTTTATAGCCTGCAGGGGCGCGATGCCCTGAAGTTCCAGTACGACAGTACAGGCAGCGGCGTTCCCGATAGTATTAAGGATATTGCCGTGCAGTTGCAGGCCGCTAAATATCTCTACTCCACGGTATTGGGATTACGTTTTCCGTTACGCCAGAAGATTTACGCGCGGGCCCGGCAAATCAACGTTTACGTGCTGGCGCTACCAAAAGGTAACGGTCTG
>CABUCP010000460.1 GCA_902490055.1 uncultured Klebsiella sp.
TTCTCATCATGTTACGCGAAGGGCTGGAAGCAGCGCTGATCGTCAGCCTGATCGCCAGCTATTTAAAGCGTACCCAGCGCGGCAGCTGGATTGGCGTAATGTGGATCGGGGTGTTCCTCGCGGCGGCGCTGTGCCTTGGGCTGGGGATTTTCATCAACGAAACCACCGGTGAATTCCCGCAGCGTGAACAGGAATTGTTTGAGGGCATTGTGGCGGTGATTGCGGTGTTTATCCTCACCTGGATGGTGTTCTGGATGCGTAAAGTATCGCGCAACGTTAAGCAGCAGCTGGAACAGGCGGTGGATAACGCCCTGCAGCGGGGTAATAACCACGGCTGGGCGCTGGTGATGATGGTGTTCTTTGCCGTTGCCCGCGAAGGACTGGAGTCGGTCTTCTTCCTGTTGGCGGCATTCCAGCAGGATGTCGGCATCTGGCCGCCGCTGGGGGCGATGCTGGGCCTGGCGACGGCGGTGGTACTGGGCTTCCTGCTCTACTGGGGCGGTATTCGCCTGAATCTTGGCGTGTTTTTCAAATGGACCAGCCTGTTTATTCTGCTGGTGGCGGCCGGTCTGGCTGCCGGGGCAATTCGCGCCTTCCATGAGGCCGGTTTGTGGAACTACTTCCAGGACGTGGCCTTTGATCTCAGTAACGTCGTCTCGACGCATACGCTGTTCGGCACCTTACTGGAAGGCATCTTTGGTTATCAGGAAACGCCTACTATCAGCGAAGTGGCGGTTTACCTGCTCTATTTGATCCCGGCGCTGGTGTTCTTCTTCTTGCCGCCGGGCAATAAAACGACAGCATCGCGGGCCGCCTAATTCAGGCGCCGCTGGTTAATATAGTTACAACATACTTACCGAAAGGGATGGTCATGATGATTCATTTTCGCCGTAATGCGCTGCAGTTAGCCGTCGCCGCGCTGTTCAGTTCCGCTTTTTACGCTCAGGCTGCGGATATTCCGCAGGTAAAAGTTACCGTCAACGACAAGCAGTGCGAGCCGATGAACGTGACGGTAAAAGCAGGTAAGACCCAATTCATCATTCAGAACCACAGCCAGAAAGCGCTGGAGTGGGAAATCCTCAAAGGGGTGATGGTGGTGGAAGAGCGCGAAAACATTGCGCCAGGGTTTACGCAGAAACTGACCGCCAACCTGCAGCCGGGCGAGTACGACATGACCTGCGGCCTGTTGACTAACCCGAAAGGTAAACTGATTGTCACCGGCGAGGCGACAAAAGATGCGGCGAAAGCTGACGCGGTGCTGAGCCTCGGCGAAGCAATTACCGCTTACAAAGCCTACGTCACCGCGGAAACCGCGCAGTTGGTCAGCGGCACCAAAGCCTTTACCGATGCGGTAAAAGCGGGTGATGTCGAGAAAGCGAAAGCGCTGTACGCCCCGACGCGCCAACACTACGAGCGTATCGAACCGATTGCCGAACTGTTCTCCGATCTCGACGGCAGCATCGACGCCCGTGAAGATGATTTCGAGAAGAAAGCTGAAGACCCGAAATTCACCGGCTTCCACCGCCTGGAAAAAGCGTTGTTTGGCGACAATAGCGTTAAGGGCATGGAAAAATATGCCGATCAGCTGAATAGCGATGTGCTGGAACTACAAAAACGCATCAGCGAACTGGCCTTCCCGCCGTCGAAAGTGGTGGGTGGCGCTGCCGGGCTGATTGAAGAAGTGGCGGCCAGTAAAATCAGCGGTGAAGAAGACCGTTATAGCCACACCGACCTGTGGGACTTCCAGGCTAACATCGATGGCGCGCAGAAAATTGTCGACCTGCTGCGTCCGCAATTGCAAAAAGAGAACAGCGCGCTGCTGGCAAAAATTGACGCTAACTTCAAGAAAGTTGACGCGATCCTCAGCAAATATCGCACTAAAGACGGTTTCGAGACCTACGATAAGCTGACCACCGCTGACCGCAATGCGCTGAAAGGGCCGATCACTACCCTGGCAGAAGATCTGGCGCAACTGCGTGGGATCCTCGGTCTGGATTAATGTCATGACACAGCAGAAACAACCCGACGTGAACGAGCCGTCACGTCGTCGCTTATTGAAAGGGATCGGCGCGCTGGGCGGCGCGCTGGCCATTACCGGCGGCTGTCCGGTAGCGCGCGCGGCGAGTGATAAAAGCTCGCCGGGTACCCTGGCGCCGGATGCGCGCCAGGAGGCGCAGCCATTTTACGGCCTGCATCAGGCGGGGATCCTGACGCCGCAGCAGGCGTCGATGATGCTGGTGGCCTTTGATGTGCTGGCGGCGGATAAGGGCGACCTTGAACGCCTGTTTCGTCTGTTAACGCAACGCATTGCCTTTCTGACCAAAGGCGGCGAGGCGCCAGATACGCCGAACCCGCGTTTGCCGCCAATGGATTCGGGGATACTCGGTCCGTGGATTGCGCCGGATAACCTCACTATGACCGTATCGGTCGGCCATGCGTTGTTTGATGAACGTTTTGGGCTGGCGGATAAAGCACCGAAAAAATTACAGCCAATGACGCGTTTCCCCAACGATTCGTTGGATGCTTCCCTGTGCCATGGCGATCTTCTGCTACAGATTTGCGCCAATACCCAGGACACGGTGATTCACGCGCTGCGTGACATCATTAAGCACACGCCCGATTTGCTGAGCGTGCGCTGGAAACGGGAGGGGTTTATCTCGGATAGCGCAGCCCGTAGCAAAGGCAAAGAGACGCCAATCAACCTGCTGGGCTTTAAAGACGGTACCGCCAACCCGGCAAGCCACGATAAGGCGCTGATGGATAACGTGGTGTGGGTCACCGCCGATCAAGGCGAACCGGCCTGGGCGATCGGCGGCAGCTATCAGGCGGCGCGGATCATTCAGTTCCACGTCGAGTTCTGGGACCGTACGCCGCTAAAAGAGCAGCAGACTATCTTCGGCCGCGATAAGCATTCCGGCGCGCCGCTGGGGATGAAAAATGAACACGATACGCCGGATTACAGTCGCGATCCGAACGGTGAGGTCATTGCGCTCGATAGTCATATCCGTCTCGCGAACCCGCGCACGCCGGACACCCAGTCGAGCCTGATGATGCGCCGTGGCTACAGCTATTCATTGGGCGTGACGAACTCCGGACAGCTGGATATGGGACTACTGTTTGTGTGCTATCAGCACGATCTGGAAAAGGGTTTCCTGACGGTGCAGAAGCGGCTTAACGGTGAGGCGCTGGAGGAGTACGTCAAACCGATCGGCGGTGGCTACTTCTT
Source organism: uncultured Klebsiella sp. (assembly GCA_902490055.1). Lineage (GTDB taxonomy): Bacteria > Pseudomonadota > Gammaproteobacteria > Enterobacterales > Enterobacteriaceae > Klebsiella. The sequence goes on from CABUCP010000460.1 coordinate 3,227, forward strand.
TGTTTTGCCTGGAGTCATCAACGAACAAC
>CABUCP010000461.1 GCA_902490055.1 uncultured Klebsiella sp.
ACCTCGACGTCGAGGTGATCTCCTTTAACGATTATGTGCTGCCGAATGAAGCGTTAAACAATAAAGACGTTGACGCCAACGCCTTCCAGACGCTGCCATACTTAGAAGCGCAGTCGAAAGAGCGCGGCTACAAGTTTGCCATCGTGGGCAAAACCTTTGTATTCCCGATTGCCGCCTACTCACGCAAAATCAAAAATATCAGCGAACTGCCTGACGGCGCGACGGTATCTATTTCCAACGAAACCACCACGCTCGGTCGCAGCCTGCTGCTGCTGCAGGCGCAGGGGTTAATTAAGCTGAAAGACGGCGTAGGCTATCTGCCAACCACGCTGGATATCATCGACAACCCGAAACATCTGAAGATTGTCGAAGTCGATACCCCGCAACTAACCCGCACGCTGGATGATCCGAACGTTACGCTGGCGATAATTAACACCAATTTCTCCGCCCAGGTTGGCTTATCCGCCGCGCGCGATGGTCTGTTTATGGAAGGCCCTGATTCCCCTTATGTCAATGCGATTGTGTCGCGCGAAGACAATAAAGACAGTAAGAAAATCCAGGAGCTGAAAGAGGCCTTCCAGACCAAGGAAGTCGCCGATAAGGCGCTGGAAGTCTATAAAGGCGATGCCATCAAAGGCTGGTAAACGTCACCTGACGCCGCCCATTGCGGCGGCGTCGCCCTATCCCCGCCGCCCTGAACGCAACAGTAACCAGATAAACACCGGCGCCCCCAGCGTCGCCGTCACGACACCGATCGGCAGTTCCGCCGCCGACAGCGCCAGCCGGGCGATGATATCGGCGCCGAGCAGCGCGCTGCCGCCGGCTAACAGACAGGCCGGAAGCAGTACCCGATGATCGCTAAGCCCGCACAGGCGCAAAATATGCGGGATAACCAGACCAATAAAGCCAATTGCCCCCGCCAGCGCCACGCTAACGCCGACCAGCCAGCCGGTGGCGACCACCAGCAGCTTACGCCATAACCATAACGGCAGGCCGAGCTGGCGGGCCGAAACCTCGCCCAGCGCCAGTAAGTTCAACGGTTGCGACTGCCAACATACCCAGAACAGCACCGGCAGCAGCGCCAGCATCAACCACAGCTGCTGCCAGTCGACGCCGCCAAAACCGCCCATCATCCAGTACATCAGTTGGCGCAGATCGAACGATGTCGAGAAATAGACCGCCCAGGTCATCAGCGCGCTACAGATAATGCCAAGGGCCACGCCGGCCAGCAGCAGGCGGCTGGTAGAAAGATGACGCCGGGCAAAACGCAGCAGAATAAAGGTAATCAACAGCGCGCCGGCGATGGCGCAGAGCCCCAGCGCCCACATGGGTAACACGCCGTGGCCTAACAGCACGGCGGCAATCAGCCCAACGCCCGCGCCGTTAGAAACGCCCAGCAGGCCCGGTTCCGCCAACGGGTTTTCAAATAGCGCCTGCATGATCGCCCCGGAAAGCGCCAGCGCGGCGCCCACTAACAGCACCGCCAGCGTGCGCGGCAGGCGGATTTGCCAGATAAACAGCTCGCCTCTGGCGCTAAACCACTCCTGCGGCCCGATCCATTGTTCGCCGGCGCACAGGCTAATGGAGAACGTCACCAGCAGAATGAGCGTTAAGGCGGTCAGCCAACGACGGTTATAACGCTGTTGAATATCGGCGAAAGTCTGCATAAGTCCCGGAGGCAAGTGAGCGAGGTGATTGATTTTACGGTGACGATAGCGGGGAGAAAAGGAAAAACTCTGGGCATGAATAATACTGGCGGCGGCTATCCCACCGGCGCCAGCATCAGAACGGAATTTACACCAGAACCTGGAACAGTAGCGCGAAGAGGATGATATTCGCCACCACGATCGCCCAGCCGTTATAGAGCATGTATTTCAGATGAGTAGACTGCGCCAGCCCCATCTGGCCAAACATATCCGATGACGGGAATGGCCCAAACCAGTCGACCTGCGATGAAGCCAGCAGTACCGCCGTGGTTCCCTGCGGCGGCACGCCGGCGGCCATCAGCATCGGGCCAAAGATTTTATGGGTGAAGGTCATCTGCGCCACCGCTGCTCCCGGCACGTGGCCAATAATGTTGAAGGCGAAGATGCTAAAGCACAGCCAGGCCGGAGAAATCCCTTCCAGCAACGGCTGGGTGTAGTCGAGTAAGCCCTGATAGGCATGCAGGCCGTCCATCAGTTCGAGGATTGGGTTATACAGCCAGTAGAGAATAAACATCCACACCAAACGCCCGCAGCCGTGGTAAAGAGCCTGTAGGATCTGCGTAGGACGCAGGCCACCCACCAGCCCGGTAATCAGGGCCACCAACAGCATAACGATAATCGCAAAGCTGAACCCCGCTTTAATGACCACACCAATCACCGCCATCACGATAATGGTTGCCGCAAAGGCCAGCGCGCTCAATTTACGCCGGCGCAGCTGCGCGGTGCTCAGATCTTCTTTTGGCTTTTCCGAAAGGTCGACTTCATAGCGCAGTTTGCCTTCAGTCATTTTCTGGATCCGCCCCGCCATAACCCAGCCGGCCAACAGCGTTACCGCGCTCATCGGCAGACCGACGTACAGCAGATAATCCGGATAGCTCAATCCGCCGAGGCTCAGGATAGTGACGGTGCTAGGGGTAAACGGCCCGGTAAACAGTCCGATCGAACCGGCGGTCATCATCAGCGCCGCCACCGTAGGCGGCGTTAAACGTACTGCCGCCGCCACCGGAATAATCACCGCGACAATAATGGCATTCCCGCCGGCCATGGTTCCCAGTGAACCGCAGATTAAAATCGATGATACGACGATACCGAACTTCACTCGCGTCTGGCTGGAAAGGCCGATGCGGTGAACGACAAATTTCACCAGCTCAACCGCCGCGCCGGTACGGGTGGCGACTTCACCCACGCCGGCGCCGAGCATAATAATCAACCCGACGGTGGCAATAAACGAACCGGTGGATTTCGCCAGCATGGTGCCCATTTCCGGTAGCCCGGTCGAGGTCATAATCATGGCGATAATAATGGATGAAATTACCGCCAGCACAATATCAACCCCGACCAGCGATAACACCGCTAGCGCCACTAATGGCGTAAAGCCCAGCAGGCCGAGTTCACTGCTCGGGCGACCATGGCACCATAATGCGGTCAATACAAACAGCACCAATAACAGGCCAATAACAACGTTTTTTCTCGTGATATTTCGTCTGGCAAGCTTATTGCCAGCGAGCGTTGAGTCACTCATATAACTCCTTAAAGCCAATAAAACCG
>CABUCP010000462.1 GCA_902490055.1 uncultured Klebsiella sp.
TTCACCGCGGTATCGATGGCGATTCCGATGTTGAAAGCCGAGCATCTGATCCAATTCGGCGGCGCGCAGCCGGTAGAAGGCAAACCGATCGCCGTCTACGGCGCGGGTACTGGCCTTGGCGTGGCGCATCTGGTGCATGTCGATAAACGCTGGGTGAGCCTGCCGGGCGAGGGTGGGCACGTTGATTTCGCGCCGAATAGCGAAGAAGAGGGCATTATTCTCGAAGAGCTGCGTACCGAGCTGGGCCATGTTTCCGCCGAGCGCGTGCTGTCCGGGCCTGGGTTGGTTAATCTGTACCATGCGATCGTTAAATCGGATGGTCGTCTGCCGGAAAATCTGCAGCCGAAAGATGTGACCGAACGCGCACTGGCGGATACCTGCATTGACTGTCGCCGCGCGCTGTCGTTGTTCTGCGTGATTATGGGGCGCTTCGGCGGCAATCTGGCGCTAACTTTGGGCACCTTCGGCGGCGTGTATATCGCCGGCGGGATCGTCCCGCGCTTCCTCGAGTTCTTTAAGGCGTCGGGTTTCCGCGGCGGCTTTGAAGATAAAGGGCGTTTTAAAGCCTTTGTGCAGGATATTCCGGTCTATCTGATTGTCCATGATAACCCGGGCCTGCTGGGCTCAGGCGCGCATCTGCGCCAGACGCTGGGGCAGATCCTCTAAACCCTATCTTTGGGCGGCGGCATCTGCAGCCGCCCGTCACATCACAGATTCATCAGTTGGCGAAACTCTTTCACCTTACTGCGGCTAACCGGTACCTGAAACTCCAGGTCGCGCAGCCGTAGCACATAGGTATTGTTGAACCACGGCTCAATTTCGCGAATTTTATTGAGATTGACGCAATATGAGCGATGGCAGCGGAAAAAATGCGCGGCCGGCAGCTTGCTGCAAAACTCGGTAATGTTCATCGGCATCACGAAGGATTCGCGGCGCGTGTAGACAAACGTCATTTTCTCGTGCGCTTCCGCATAGTAGATATCGTGGATGCTGGTCACGATGATTCGTTCATCTTTTACCAGATTAATGGTGTCATTTTCACGAGGGGGACTTTGCGCCGGCGTACCGTTGACCGCCACTTGCTGCTGTTGCTGCCAGGCGCTGGTCAGCTTCTGCAGCATATTAATAATCCGCGACTCCTGATAGGGCTTGAGGATGTAGTCAAACGCCTCCAGTTCAAAGGCTTCCACCGCATGCTCTTTCCACGCGGTGATAAAAACGATAAACGGTTTATGCGCGAACTGGCTGATATTTTGCGCCAGCAGGACGCCATCCAGCGACGGAATATTGATGTCGAGAAAAATGGCATCTACCTTGTTGTGCTGGAGAAACTTCAGCACGTCGAGACCGTCGTCAAAGGTGCCGACGATTTCCATCTGGCTATGGGTGTTAATCAGCCAGGTGAGCTCCTGCTGCGCCGGAAACTCATCTTCTACAATAATGACTTTCATCTTTTCTCCGCTCATGGCAACAGAGACACCGTTTCAGTCGCCGGAGCGTGCTGGTTAGGAACGTAGAAGGCAATCTCGGTTCCCGGCGTTAAGCGGCGAATATGCAGCCCTTCGCCGTACAGCAGTTTCACCCGGTGATGGACGTTGAGCAGGCCGATTTTATTGCCTGGCATCTCGTCGGCCTCTACGCGTGCGACGACCGCCGGATCGATACCGTTGCCGGTATCACGTACGCTGATGCGTACCCGATTTCCGCATTCGTTGATGGCGAGGGTGACGACGCCTTTGCCCCGACAGGGTTGAATGCCGTGGACTATAGCGTTTTCCACCAGCGGCTGAATGAGCAGGCTGGGGATGACGCAGCTTACGTCTTCGTCAATATCATAAATCACCGTCAGCTTATCGCCGAAGCGCGCCTGCTCGATCGCAATATAATCCTTAATTTGGTACAGCTCGCGCTTAATGTCGATCTGCTCGTCGTCTTTTAGCTCAATGTTATAGCGCAGATAGCGCGACAAATTGAAAATCAGCTGACGCGCGGTATCCGGATTCATCCGAATCGACGAGGAGATGGCGTTAAGGGCGTTAAACAGAAAATGGGGATTTATTTTACTCTGCAGCGCGCGCAGCTCGGCCTTATTGGCCATTTCCCGCAGCTGTTCGGCGCGCGATACTTCGAGCTGAGTGGAAATAATCTGCGACAGTCCGATCGCCATCTCCTGCAGTGAAGAGGTTATGCGATGCGCGTGGCAGTAGTAAATTTTCAGCGTCCCGGTCACCACGCCTTTCTCACGCAGTGGGATCACCAGCATCGAGTGGATCTCCGGCGTCCGGTAGGCCTCATCGTTGTTTTTGATGATGATGGTGTCGCTTTCGATCGCCTGACGGGTGGTCGGGCTGATGTCGTTATTGCGATCGTGGTAATTATTTTCCCCGTAGCCAACGTAGGCCAGCACGCGGTCGGTCGTGGTAATGGCCACCGCGTCAGCATTGATATCGCGGCGGATAATATCGCAAACCTGGCGCAACGATTCGCTGTTAACGTGGCGGAACAGCGGCAGCGTTTTATTGGCGATATCCAGCGCCAGCTTCGCCTGCCGCGCCGCGCTGGCCTCTTTTTCTCCTTCCACGCTCTGTACCAGCAGGACGATAAAGCCGATGCAGATGCTCCCGAGGATCATCGGGATACCGATTTTGGAGACGATATCCACCCCCAGCGCCAGCGTCGGCGCCCACAGCACCACGAGGATCATGGTGAGGGTTTCGCATAGCATGCCGGCCAGGATACCCACCTTCCAGCGCTGTGCTTTAGGGACTTTACGGTTAATCAGCCCGGAAAGCAGCCCGGCGACGATGCTGGTGATAAAGCAGGGGATGGCGGTCACGCCATCAATATCAATGAGATAGCGGTGTACGCCGGCAATCACGCCGACAATGGCGCCAACCCATGGGCCGAACAGGATCCCGCCGGACATGACCGCGATAATACGTACGTTAACCAGCGAACCTTCTACCGGTACGCCGGACCAGGTGCTGAATAGCGCGAACATCGAGAAGATGGCGGTGACCGCCAGCAGCTCGCGCGGCGTATGCGCGGATTTGTGCAGAAGTTCGCGGAACAGGCGCAAGCGGATAAGGAAAAAAAGGCAAATGAGCATTAATGCCGCGCGGTCGAAAACCGCCAGCAGCATATTAAAGATATCGTGCATGGATGCGCCGTATGATTCGCGGGAAAGCAATATGATAAAAAACCTTGCGCCAGAAGGCTAGCTGTAGAAGAGAATAGGG
>CABUCP010000463.1 GCA_902490055.1 uncultured Klebsiella sp.
GTGAGACGATTCGCTCACTAGCGATACGCGTCGTTGCTGCATCCAGTAACCGACGCCTGCGAGCACGATAGAAATCAACATCACGCTGGTGGTGGTCAACAGCGGGGTGGCGATCAAGCTGGAAACCAGCAGGCTTGCCAGGAAGCACAGGCCAAGCTGCAGCGTATTTTGCAGCGCGGCGGCGCGTCCGGTTGCCTGAGGGAACGGCTTCAGCGCCTGGGCGACGACGATAGGGTAGATACCGCCATTGACGATAGCCATGATGCAGAACGGAATCATCAGGCCGACCAGCGACGGATTGTCCTGCATCCCTACCAGCCAGGTTGCGGCGACGCTCAGCGCAAAGACGACCAGCAGCCAGGGCAGCATCTGCTGGCCTTGCCATTTCTGCAGCGCGGCGCGGCAGCCGTAACCGCCGACCAGGAAGGCGATGGTCTGTGGCACATAGCTCAAACCGATGACCGTCGGGCCATAGCCCATCTCATGCAGAATAAACGGCGAGCCGGTGAGCCAGGCGAAGAAGCTGGCGGAGCAGGCGGCATAAATCAGTACGTTGCCGCTGTATTCACGTGAGCGCAGCAGCGCCATAAAGGTTAATTTTTGCGCCGTATCGCCGGCGGGTTTAATGACCGGCTTCAGGCGCAGCGCCGGCAGCATCAGCAGCAGGGTAATGGCAAACAGGGTGGCGAAAATCGCCTGCCACTCGAGATGGACCAGCAGCCAGCTGCCGAGCAGCGGCGCCAACGCCGGCGAGAGCCCGACCAGCGGCATAATGGTGGCGAAGATGCGGTTGGTACGCTGGGCCGGGTAGTAATCGGTCACCATCGCCTGCCAGGTTACCGCCGCGGCGCACACGCCGATCGCCTGAATAAAGCGTAGCGCCAGCATCAGGGTGGCATCGCGTACCCACAACATGCCGAGACAGCCGAGGGCGAAAATGGCAAGCCCGGCGAGCAAAATAGGTTTACGGCCATAGCGATCCGACAACGGCCCCCAAAACAGCTGGCCGATGGCGAAGCCGGCAAGGAACAGGCTCAGGCTGGCGCTGACCGAGGCGGCAGAGGTGTTGAGGTCTTGTTGAATAGCGGCGAATGCCGGCAGATACATATCGGTGGCGAGGAAGCCGAGCACGCTCAGGCCAGCCAGCCACACCAAAAATCCTTTCCCAGGTTGTTGCATAACATTCTCTTTTTACTAATGCAGGTACGATGCCGCAGAGTGTAGGGAGTGCAATCCACCTTGTGAAACGCTAATATTTGTCACATGCATTCAAAAATTTTGCAGGCAGAATATGTGGTCAGAATACTCGCTGGAAGTGGTTGATGCCGTGGCCCGTAATGGAAGCTTCAGCGCGGCGGCGCAGGAGCTGCATCGCGTACCCTCGGCGGTGAGCTACACGGTCCGTCAGTTGGAAGAGTGGCTGGCGGTTCCGTTGTTTGAGCGTCGTCATCGCGATGTTGAATTAACCCCGGCTGGGGTCTGGTTTTTACAGGAAGGGCGTTCTGTTATCAAAAAAATGCAGATCACCCGTCAGCAGTGCCAGCAAATCGCCAACGGCTGGCGCGGGCAGCTGTCGATTGCGGTGGACGATATCGTGAAGCCGGCGCGAATGCGCCAGATGATCGTTGATTTCTATCGCCATTTTACCGATGTTGAGCTGATCGTCTTTCAGGAAGTGTTTAACGGCGTCTGGGATGCATTAGCCGATGGCCGCGTGGAATTAGCCATCGGCGCCACACGTTCGATTCCGGTCGGGGGGCGCTACGCTTTCCGCGATATGGGAATGCTTAACTGGCACTGCGTCGTGGCCAGCCACCATCCGTTGGCGCAGATGGAAGGGCCGATCAGCGATGACGTGTTGCGCAACTGGCCATCGCTGGTGCGCGAAGATACCTCGCGCTCGTTGCCGAAGCGCACGACCTGGTTACTGGATAACCAAAAGCGAGTGGTGGTGCCGGACTGGGAGTCCTCGGCCACCTGTCTTTCGGCGGGACTATGCGTCGGGATGGTGCCGGGACATTTCGCTCGTCCGCGTATGGATAGCGGCGAGTGGACGGCATTGACGCTGGAAAACCCGTTTCCGGATGCCGCCTGCTGCCTGACGTGGCAGCAAAGCGATACCTCGCCGGCGCTCGCCTGGCTACTGGATTATCTTGGCGACAGCGAGACGCTGAACCGGGAATGGCTGCGGGCGCCGGATTAACCGGCGCCGGGAGCGGGCTTAGCGACGGTAATCGACGAACGGACCGTCGGCGACCGAGCGACGCTCGATCAGGCGCGGATGCACCTCGATAGACTGCGACTCTTCGCGTTTATTGACGATACGATCGAGCAGCATATTGAAGGCCGCTTCACCGAGCGAATCCTTCGGCTGATGGATAGTTGTCAGCGCCGGGCTGAAGTAGCGGGCGTTGCGCACGTTATCATAACCGATCAGCGAAATATCCTGCGGTACGCGCAAACCCATTTCATCAGCGGCGCAGATTGCCCCCATCGCCATGATGTCGCCGCCGCAGAATACGGCGGTCGGGCGGTGGTGCTGGTTGAGGATCTGCTGCATGGCGCGGTAGCCGGATTCCGGCTCAAAGTCGCCCTGAACCACCCAGTTTTCCGGCACGTTGATAAGCGCTTCTTTCATCGCCTGCATAAAGCCCGCCAGACGGCCTGCGCCGGTGTTGCGTTCAAGGGGGCCCGGAATGACGCCAATCTCGCGGTGACCGCGCTCGATCAGGTAACGGCCGGCAATATAGCCGCCTTCGAAGGCGTTATCGATAACCGAATCGGTAAAGTCCGCTTTCGCTTCGCCCCAGTCCATGACCACCATCGGGATGTGACGATACTCTTCCAGCATGCTGAGGACGGACTCCGGATACTCAGAGCACATCACCAGCAGGCCATCTACGCGCTTCTGCGCCATCATTGACAGATAGGCGCGCTGTTTCTCCGGATCGTTCCACGCGTTGCCCAGAATCAGGGTATAGCCTTTCTGGAAGCAGCTTTTCTCTACGGATTCGATAATTTCAGCGAAATAGGCCGCTTCGCTGCTGGTAGCCAGCAAACCGATCGATTTGGTGTGATTGACCTTCAGGCTGCGGGCCACGGCGCTAGGCGAATAGTGCAGCTCTTTAATCGCCGCCCATACCGCGTTGCGCGTCTCTTCCGCCACAAAACGGGTTTTGTTAATCACATGTGATACGGTTGTAGTGGAAACGTTTGCGCGCTTCGCTACATCTTTAAT
>CABUCP010000464.1 GCA_902490055.1 uncultured Klebsiella sp.
GACGCTACAATTCAGGCGGTAAATCACGTTTTGTGGTCTCATTGCTGAAAATTTATACCAATATTGCTCTCGCCGGCCTCTCGCAGGTCCGCGCGCAGTCCTTTGATCAGCTCAAGGTCACGCTCTTCGCACTCGGCCAGAAGGCGGAAAATCTCCCACTGAATGTCCCATTCTTGTTCCACCGCCGGGTTCGCTTTGAGCTCTTCATCGGTCATTTCGCGACCTTCCTGAGTCATTTCGAGCATCGCCACGGTAGTAATGGATGACTTACTGACTTCGATGGCATGTTCCAGCGTTTCGCCGCTCAGGCGAGAGTGGACTAACTCACTCAAAGCGACGCAGGCATCGATAGCCGGATAAACGCCGTACATGTCGTAGTCATCAGCGGACGGGATCGCTTCTTCCAGCTTTTCGAGCTGACTGTCGAAATTCACCTTCGCATCTTTTACCGTCAGCGTTTCCCAGATCAGGTCAAGGATACGGCGATACAGCTGGCCGTCGCCGAACTCGGTTTGCTTGCAGAACATGGCGTAGTTGGGATACATACGCTCGCACAGGCAGGCCATAAAGGTGACGTGCTGCCAGCTTTCCAGTTTCTCCAGGCGCAGGTGAATCGGGTTTTGTAACATGATGAATTCTCGAAGTCAGAAATTAGGCGCAGTGTACCTGAATCAGCCGTGATTTGCTTGCCAACGCACAAACGCCGGACGGCGGGAAGCAACGGCATCGGCCCAGCGCGTCGGCTCAGGTAGCCGATAGCCCTGCATACAGCGTTCCACCCACATTAATGCGCTATCCATACCCACCCGGTGGCCGGTACTGATAAACAATGGGTTACAGCGCGCTTTGCTGCGCCAGACCCACGCCAGCGGCTCGCCTTTATCGCTCAACGGCGCCAGCGCGCCGGGCTCGGGACCCAGCGGCTCAAACTTGCCGCACAGGCGTTTTTTCGCCACCCCAATGGTCGGTACGTCAACCATCAGGCCGAAATGGCTAGCGACGCCCAGCCGACGGGGATGCGAAATCCCGTGACCATCGACGAACAGCAGATCGGGCTTCTGCGACAGCTGTTCCCACGCCGCCAGCAGCGCGGGCGTCTCGCGAAAGGAGAGAAAGCCGGGGATGTACGGCATCGTGGTGGCGACGCGCGCCACCTGATACTCCACCAGCTCGAGCGCCGGATAAGTTAGCAGCACCATCGCAGCTCGGGTAATTTCCCCTTCCTGCTCAAACCCAACATCCGCGCCGCCGATCAGCACCGGCGGGTCGCGATCCAGTCGATCCGCGCGTTCTACCGACGCGGCTAAACTTTGCTGTTGAATACGTAGCGCGGCTAAATCCATCACGACTTATCTCCTATTGATGATATTGCGCGGAGAGGCGATGCACCGCCTCAACAAAGACTCCTGCATGCTGTGGATCAACGTCCTGATGGATACCGTGACCGAGGTTAAAGACATGGCCTTCGCCCTTACCAAAGCCGGCAAGGATAGTCGCCACTTCGTCTTCAATGCGTGCGGCAGGCGCGTAGAGCATCGACGGGTCCATATTACCCTGCAGCGCCACTTTGTGGCCTACGCGTCGGCGAGCGTCGGCGATATCGGTGGTCCAGTCGAGACCCAGCGCATCGCAGCCGGTTTCCGCCATCGCTTCCAGCCATTGACCGCCGCCTTTGGTGAACAGCGTCACCGGTACGCGTCGGCCTTCGTTTTCACGCAGCAGGCCATCAACGATTTTATGCATGTAATAGAGCGAGAACTGCTGATAGTCGCGGCCGGTCAGTATGCCGCCCCAGGTATCGAAAATCATCACCGACTGCGCGCCCGCTTTAATCTGCGCGTTCAGGTACAAAGTGACGCTTTTCGCCAGCTTATCCAGCAGCGCATGCAGCGCCTGCGGCTCGGCGTACATCATCTTTTTGATGACGGTAAAGGCTTTGCTGCTGCCGCCTTCTACCATGTAGGTCGCCAGCGTCCACGGGCTGCCGGAAAAACCAATCAGCGGCACTTCGCCTTTCAGTTCACGGCGAATGGTGCGCACGGCGTTCATCACGTAGCCCAATTCTTGTTCCGGATCCGGGATCGGCAGCTTGTCGACGTCGGCTTTGCATTTTACCGGTGAAGTAAAGCGCGGGCCTTCGCCGGTTTCAAAGTACAGCCCCAGCCCCATCGCGTCCGGAATCGTCAGGATGTCCGAAAAGAGGATCGCCGCATCCAGCGGGTAGCGACGTAGCGGCTGTAGCGTGACTTCGCAGGCCAGCTCGGCGTTTTTACACAGCGACATGAAGTCCCCCGCTTGCGCACGGGTGGCTTTGTATTCCGGTAGATAGCGGCCCGCCTGGCGCATCATCCACACCGGGGTGACATCAACCGGCTGGCGCAGCAGCGCGCGCAGGTAACGATCGTTTTTCAGTTCGGTCATTTTTACATTCCTTTAGCGTTGATGCGCCCAGTGTAACATGTCACTCGTCCTCTGCCCGACACATCGCCACCGTATCTTCGATCAGCCGACGGGCCACGGTCCCCGGCGGCGGCAGAAGCGGCAGATCGTCGTAACGATACCAGTCGGCATTCAGCAGCTCCTTTTTATCGACCACGATATCGCCGCTGTCGTATTCAGCCATAAAGGCAGTCATCAGCGATTGCGGGAACGGCCACGGCTGCGAGGTTACATAGCGCAGGTTTTTCACCTTAATGCCGCTCTCTTCCATCACTTCGCGGGCGACCGCCTGTTCAAGGGTTTCACCCACTTCGACGAACCCGGCCAGCACCGTATGCACGCCGTTGCGGTGGCGAGTGTGTTGCGCCAGTAGAAGCGAATCGCCGCGGCGGATGGCGACAATAATGCAGGGTGCGATTTGCGGGTAATAACGTTCACGACAGTGGCTACACAGCATCGCCCACTCAGTTTTACTGGCATGCATCGGGTGGCCGCAGTAGCCGCAGAATTTATGCGATCGATAAAACTCGGCCAGTTGGATCCCGCGCCCCGCCAGCTGAAAAAGTCCCGGATCCTGATCCAGCACCTGGCGCAGCGATCCCATATCATGGCGACGATCCTGGCGCACCAGCCACACCGACTCGCCCTGCCACTCGCCGAGATGCAGCGCGCGCTCGCCGGCAAGATCAAAATTTACCGCTTCGCCATGTGGTAATTCCCCAGCGGGAAGCCATAATTTTTGTTCGTGACTGACGATCCACCAGCCGCGATCTAATTTTTCAATAATACGAT
>CABUCP010000465.1 GCA_902490055.1 uncultured Klebsiella sp.
TCGATCCCAGCCTCGATATCAAGGTGGTCGAACTTACCAGCGGGGTTAACGCCAACGAATTACTGGCCAACGGCGACGTGGATGCTAACTACTTCCAGCACGTTCCCTATCTGAAAGATCAGGAAAAAGCGTTGGGCAAAACCTTCGCGGTGGCCGCCACCGTACACATTGAGCCACTGGGCATCTATTCCCGCAAGCACAAAGACTTTACTTCGCTACCGCAGAACGGGACCGTTGCGGTGCCGAACAACACCACGAATCTCAGTCGGGCGTTGTTCCTCCTGCAAAACCAGGGGCTAATCAAGCTCAATGCGAAGTTCACCGACCCGGCCACCACGCTGGCGACGCCGAAAGATATCGTGGAGAACCCAAAGCATCTTAAGATCCTCGAAATTGAGTCGCCGCAGATCCCCCGGTCATTAGACGACGTCGATCTGGCGGTGATTAACGGTAACTACGCGCTGGAAGCGGGTCTGGTACCGGCAAAAGATGCGTTAGGGCTGGAGAGCGCGAGCAACAACCCTTATGCCAATATTCTGGTCACTACGCCGCAGTTGGCAAACGATCCGCGGATCAAAGCGCTGGCCAAAGAGCTGACCTCGCCGCAGGTCGCCGAGTTCATTCGTAAAAACTATAACGGTTCGGTTATCCCGGTCGCGCCGCAGTCATGATTGAGGCTATCGGGCTGAGTAAAACCTACGCCGGAACGGGCCGACCGGCGCTCAACGACGTATCGCTGCATATCCCTGAAGGCGCAATTTACGGCATCCTCGGGCGCAGCGGCGCGGGCAAAAGCACGTTGATCCGCTGTCTAAATTTACTCGAACGCCCCGACGCCGGGCGGATCCTGGTGAACGGGCAGGATATCACCCAGTTGGACAAAGCCGGATTGCGTCAACACCGGCTACGCACCGGGATGATATTCCAGCACTTTAATCTGTTGCATGCCCGCAGCGTCGCCGACAACGTAGCCGTGCCGCTGGAGATCGCGGGGATCGATAAAAACACCCGTCGCGCGCGCGTGCAGGAGCTGCTGGAACTGGTGGAGCTGGCGGACAAAGCGAACGCTTTTCCTTCTCAGCTTTCCGGCGGGCAAAAGCAGCGGGTCGGCATTGCCCGCGCGCTGGCCGCCGGGCCGGATGTACTGCTGTGCGATGAGGCGACCAGCGCGCTGGATCCGGAGACCACCGCTTCGGTGCTGGCGTTACTCGCCGATATTAATCAGCGGCTCAATTTAACCATCGTGCTGATTACCCATGAGCTGGAGGTCGTCAAAACTCTCTGCGATCACGCCGCGCTGCTGGAGCACGGCGAGGTCGTTGAGAGCGGAAAAATTGCCGACCTGCTGGTGGCGCCGTGGTCGAGACTGCGCCAGTCATTACTACATAACCCGCAGGCGGAGCAGGATTTTCTCGCCCGCCACGGCTTTCACGGGAGGCCATTATGCGTAGTCGCATGAGTTGGGAAGATTTGTGGCCGCTGCTGTGGGACGGCACGCTGGATACCTTATATATGGTGGGGCTGGCGACGCTGTTCACCATTTTGCTCGGGCTGCCGCTCGGCGTGCTGCTGTTTGTCTCCCGGCACAACGGCCTCGCGCCGATGCCGAAACTGAATGCGTTACTCGGCGCGGTAATCAATTTTGGCCGCTCGCTACCGTTCATCGTGCTACTGATTGCGCTGATCCCCTTCACGCGCCTGATTATCGGCACCACCCTCGGTAGCACCGCGGCGGTGGTGCCGATTACCATCGGCGCGTTTCCCTTCTTCGCGCGATTAACCGAAAACGCGCTGGATGAAGTCGATTACGGGCGCATAGAAGCGATTTTGTCGATGGGCGGTAATCTGCGGCAGGTGATTTTTAAATCGCTGTTGCCGGAAGCGTTGCCGACTTTGCTTGCCGGGATCACCCTGACCATCGTGATGCTAATTGGTTTTTCATCGATGGCGGGCGTTATCGGCGGCGGCGGTCTTGGCGATCTGGCAATCCGCTACGGTTATCAGCGCTTTAACGATCAGGTGATGGTGGGAACCGTACTGATCCTGGTCGCCATGGTCCAGGGAGTACAAATGATTGGCGATAGGCTGGTACGCCAGCTTGCCCATCGCCGCTAGTGGCTCATTCCGGGCGGCTACTCCAGGCCGCCTTCTGCCACTAATACCTTCACCAATTCCGCCGCCGGCATTTCACGGATCATCGCCACCCCTTGCCCCGCCCAGTGAGCGCCGAACCCATGGTCGCCCTGCGCCTTTGCCGCCGCGGCCAGCGCTTTTCCGGCATCATAAGCAAGCGGATAGGCTGGAATATCCTGTTCTGCACTTGACCCTGTCAATGCGCTCCAGCCATTTTTGACGCAGCGCGCCGGACGTCCGGAAATCGCCGCCGTTAAATAAGTGACGCCGTCACTATTTTGCGTAAGCGCCTGGCGATATCCGCTATCGGTAGCGGCCTCCGGACACAGTAAGAAAGCGGTCCCCAACTGCGCCCCGTCTGCGCCCAGCGGCATCAGGCTGGCAATTCCCGCACCGTCCATAATGCCGCCGGCGGCGATTATCGGTAAATCCACCGCCCGTTTCACCGCCTGCAGCAGCGTAAAGGTGCTCATCTGCCGATCGTCGCCGGCCGGATCA
Organism: uncultured Klebsiella sp.; assembly: GCA_902490055.1. Classification (GTDB taxonomy): domain Bacteria; phylum Pseudomonadota; class Gammaproteobacteria; order Enterobacterales; family Enterobacteriaceae; genus Klebsiella. The sequence goes on from CABUCP010000465.1 coordinate 2,632, forward strand.
AAAATTCCACGATGCCCGCCTGCTTCGTAGCCTTGCGCGACGATCGCATCGATACCCGCTTGCGCAATTAACCGCGCCTCCGCCACGCAGGTGGCGGTTGCCATCGTCACCGTGCCCTTCTGCTGGAACCGGCGAATAACCGCCGCAGGCGGTACCCCGAAATGAAAACTCACCACCGCAGGCGCCTGTTCAAGCAACATATCAAGCATCGACTGATGATTGTGGAAAGTCTGATAAATCTCGTTAAGCTGCGAAGGCGGTATGACGCCATAGCGCGAAAACAGCGGCGCCAGACGCGCCAGCCACCGCGCTTCGCGCCCGGCGTCACGCTGCGCAGCGGCGTGACAAAACAAATTGACGTTAAACGGACGTTCGGTCAGCCGCCGGGTTTGCTCGATCAGCGTCTGCGCCTGGGCTACCGTTGACGCGCCGAGCCCCAGCGAGCCCAGCCCACCGGCATTACTGACTGCCGCAGCCAGGGCTGGCGTTGATACGCCGGCCATTGGCGCCTGAACAATTGGGTAACGGATATTAAGCAGCCGCGTTAAACGCTGATTCATCATTAATCCTG
>CABUCP010000466.1 GCA_902490055.1 uncultured Klebsiella sp.
GGGACGTCAATCAAACGACGCCCCTTATATTTGCCAAACGGCATTTCGGTATTGGCAATCTCAATGAGCTGAGCTTTATCCACCTTACTCTCCCAACAAACGCATCATTTCGGCTTCGTCGATAACGGCGATGCCCAACTCCTGGGCCTTTGCCAGCTTCGAGCCCGCCGCTTCGCCAGCGATCACCAGATCGGTTTTCTTCGACACGCTACCAGCCACCTTCGCCCCCTGCGCCACCAGACGCGCTTTGGCGTCATCGCGCGACAGCTGGCTCAGACTGCCGGTGAGCACAATCGTTTTACCGGCAAACGGGCTATCAATTTCTTCGGCATTTACCACTACCGGCGCCGGCCAGCGAACGCCCTCGGCGCGCAGCTGGGCGATCACTTCACGGTTGCTCTCTTCGGCAAAAAAGTTAAAGGTATGCGTGGCGACGACAATCCCAACATCAGGTACCTTCTGCAGCTCCTCGATAGAGGCCTGCTCCAGCGCTTCCACGGTGCCAAAATGCGCTGCCAGACCGGCCGCCGTGGCTTCGCCGACTTCGCGGATACCCAATGCATAAAGAAAACGGGCGAAGGTTGTTTCTTTCGCTTTTTCCAGCGCGTTAACCACGTTTTGCGCCGACTTCGGCCCCATTCGGTCCAGCCCGGTCAGCTTACCGGCGCTCAGGCGGAAGAGATCGGCTGGCGTATGGACATATTCTTTCTCAACCAGCTGATCGATGATTTTATCGCCCATACCGTCGACATCCAGCGCCCGACGGGAGACAAAGTGCTTCAGCGCCTCTTTGCGCTGCGCGCCGCAGATAAGCCCGCCGGTACAGCGCGCCACGGCTTCGCCTTCAACGCGCTCCACATCTGAGTTACATACCGGACAGTGGGTCGGGAACAAAATCTCGCGCGTGTTTGCCGGGCGTTCGGAGAGCACCACGTTAACGACCTGCGGGATCACGTCGCCCGCGCGGCGAATAACGACCTTGTCGCCAATGCGCAGGCCTAAACGCTCAATCTCATCGGCATTATGCAGTGTGGCGTTACTCACCAGCACCCCGGCGACGTGCACCGGCTCAAGACGCGCGACCGGCGTTATTGCTCCGGTACGGCCCACCTGGAATTCCACATCGTTGACGAAGGTCATCTGCTCCTGGGCCGGGAATTTAAAGGCCACCGCCCAACGTGGGGCGCGAGCAACGAAGCCGAGCTGTTCCTGCAGCGCCAGAGAGTCGACTTTAATCACCACACCGTCGATATCGAAACCAAGATGCGGACGGTCTTCTTCCACTTTGCGATAGTAAGTAAGCACTTCCTCTGGCGTGTGACACAGCGTTACGCGGTCGCTCACCGGCAGTCCCCACTGTTTAAACTGCTGCAGGCGCGCAGAGTGGCTGGCCGGCAGTTCGCCGCCCTCGAGCACGCCAACGCCGTAGCAGAAGAAAGTAAGCGGTCGCTTCGCCGTAATGCGCGGGTCCAGCTGGCGCAGCGATCCGGCTGCCGCGTTGCGCGGGTTGGCGAAGACTTTGCCGCCGGTGCGACGCGCTTCTTCATTAATTTTTTCAAACCCGGCCTGCGGCAGGAACACTTCGCCACGCACTTCCAGACGCGCGGGAATGTTGTCGCCCCGCAGCTTCAGAGGTATGGCGCGAATGGTACGCACGTTGGAGGTAATATCCTCGCCGGTGGTCCCGTCGCCGCGGGTCGCCGCCTGGATCAGCACGCCGTTCTCATAGAGGATACTTACCGCCAGGCCATCAAGCTTAAGCTCGCAGCACCAGGTCAAATCCGCCGTATCGCTTAAGCGGTCCCGCACGCGTTTGTTGAACGCGAGGAAGCTCTCTTCATCAAAGACGTTATCCAGCGACAACATCGGTACTTCATGGCGGATCTGGCTAAAAGAGGCCAGCGGCGTCGCGCCAACACGTTGAGTCGGCGAATCCGGAGTAATAAGTTCAGGGTGTTGAGCTTCGAGTTCGCGCAGTTTGCGCATCAACCGGTCATATTCCGCATCGGGAACTTCCGGGGTGTCCATAACATGATACAGATATTCATGATGGCGAAGGGTAGTTCGCAGTTCAGTCAGTTTTTGTTCGATCGGTTCCATATCGCACCATCAATGATAAAAAACCCCCGACGGGCGGGGGTTCAGAATAACCAGATAACACGCCAACGCGTAAATCAGGCGTTGGCCTCTTTCACTTCGCGAATACGGTCCTGGTACTCACGCAGTTTCTGCGGCGTCATCATCCGGCGCTGGTCATCAAGCACGACGCCGCCAACTTCATCGGCGATGTACTGCGCCGACTGCAGCATTAGTTTAAAGTTCTGCAGTTCGTCGCCAAACGACGGCACCTGCATAAAGATAGTCACCCCCGGCGTGGTCATATCCACCATTGCATCCGGATTAAAGGTGCCAGGTTTAACCATATTCGCCAGGCTGAACAATACTTGTCCGCTGCCGTCCGGGCTCAGATGGCGATGGAAAATATTCATATCGCCAAACTTGAAGCCGGCCTGCTGAATGCTGTTGATCAGCAGTTCGCCATTAAGCTGAGAACCGTGATGCGCCGCGACGTTCATCACAATAACCGTCTCTTTGCGCTCTTTCGGCTGCGCTGCGGCCGCTGGCTGCTGCGGTTCTACGGCCGGTGCTGCAGGCGCTGGCTGCGGAGCCGATGGCTGCGGCGCGGCAGGCTGCTGAACCGGAGTTGGCTGTTGAGCGACAGGTTGCTGCGGCGCAGGCTGAACCGGCTGCTGGTATTGCGGCTGGGCCGGCTGCGGCTGATGTACCGGTTGCGCGGGGGCAACATGATGCGGCGGCTGCGCCTGCGGTTGCTGAACCTGCGGCTGCGGCGCGACCGGCTGCTGCGGGCGCGGCGCTTGCGGCGGCGCCTGATGAACCGGCTCATCCTGACGCACAGGTTGCTGCACCTGACGCTCATAAGGAGGCTGATACTGGTGTTGCGGCGCCTGACGAGGTGCTTCTTGCTCCCCATACGGGCCATTCGGGGCGTGGTTAACCCGGTGAACGCGAACTTCACCTACGCCTTCAACATCGTCATCAAAGTCATCGCCTTCCGACGTTTCATCGTCGCGAGACTTCATACGTTTCAGTGGGCGATCGCGAAACATCGAGGAACGCTCTTTACGGCTGGTCCAGAAACCATGTACCAGTAAAGCGATTATGGCGATCGCGCCAACAATG
>CABUCP010000467.1 GCA_902490055.1 uncultured Klebsiella sp.
AGAGACGCGATAGCCTCCCGCCTCACTTAATTTTCACCAGTCTGAAATTATAATCATGCGCTTAACAAAACTCGCTTTAGTCACCGGGATGATCCCCTGCTCTGCTTTTATCGCCATTACCGCTCATGCCGAAGAATCCATGGTCGTCACCGCGGCGCCGCAGGACGCCGGCGAATCGCTGGATGACAACACGCCCGCTGCTGAAAAACAGGCCACTATTGGCAATCTTGGCAAACGCAAACTGGTAGATGTGCCCTGGTCAGTACAAACTATGTCAGACTCTTTGATCCGCCAGCAGCAGTTGGGCAGCGTCAAAGATGTTTATCGCTATATGCCATCCGTACAGGGGGAAGGCGTACGTCCACAAACCCGCGGTATGCAGGGAAGCGTGGTCCAGAACAGCATGATTGACGGCCTGAACGCGGTTTCGACCACCGAATATCCGGCGGAGCAGTTCCAACGGATTGAAGTACTCAATGGGATGGCCGGGGCATTGTACGGCCCGGCTAACCCGGCGGGGATGTTTAACCTGGTTTCCAAACGGCCAACAGATGTACCGCTGCGCCGGGTCACTGTGGGCGGCGGCACGGGCTCCGGCGCCAACGCGGCGGTTGATCTTAGCGGCCCGCTGGATAGCGGCGATCGGGTAAAGTATCGCCTCAATCTGATGGACCAGGACGGAAGCGGCTACACTCACGGCAGCCGCCAGCGCAATCAATATGCCGGGCTGGCGCTCGATGTCCAGTTGACCGACAAAACCGTCCTCGAAAGTAATTTCAGCTACTACCACTTCTATCAAAAAGGAATGCCGGGCAGTTTTGCGCTGGCGAAAGGCACCCATTTCCCGTCACCGCTCGACCCGACCAAAGATAAATATGGTCAGTACTACGCCGGTAACGATGACACCACGACCACCGGTAGCCTGCACATTAAGCATGATTTTGACGGCAACTGGCTGCTGGATGTCGGCGTGCTGCGACAAATCGCCGACCGCGAATCAACGACCGTCACCAATACGTTGACTGACAATCACGGTAACTACACCACGACTACGTCGAACTCTGCCGCCAGCCGTTTCACCATTAACAGCTATCTGGCGAATTTGACCGGAACGGTCGATACCGGCTGGCTGCAGCACGATCTGGCGATCGGTATGCGCGGTTTTGTCTGGAAAAATTATAACCCCCGCAACGGCGGCAGCCAGACGTTGGGCAGCTCTTCGCTCAATGATAATCCCGAGTTTGCGAAACCGGATTACCCGGATTTTACCGACCGCTATCACTCCGCCACCACCACACAGCACGTATTTTTGTTAAGCGATACGCTAACGTTTAACCCCCAGTGGAGCCTGCTGCTGTCGGGAAGTGAAAACCTGTTCACCGTCAGTAACTACAACAAAAGCAGCCAGCGCAGCAGCAAAAGCGATGACCGCGGCGCCAGTGGCTCGGCCAGCCTGATGTACAAGCCGATTGATAACGTCACCCTGTACACCACCTGGGCCAACAGCATGCAGCAAGGCGATACCGCGCCATCGGGCGCCAATAATGCCGGCGAGGTGCTGGATCCCTACCGCAGCCACCAAATCGAAGTCGGCGCCAAATATGCGCCGACCGCAGATTTGCTGCTGACGACCGCGCTATTCCAGGCCGAGCGTCCATTTGCCTACACCAACAGCAATGGCGATTTCGCCGAAGACGGCACGCAGAAAAACCGTGGCCTCGAACTCATGGCCGACGGCCACGTCAGCCGCAACTTACGCCTCTTCGGCGGCGCGACCTGGCTTGATCCGCGCCTGCACGACACCTCCAGCGCGGATGCTAATGATAAGCAGGTTGTCGGTTTGCCGCGCTTTACCGCTAATATGCTGGCCGTGTATAGCATCGAGCAACTGCCGGGGCTGGACGTCAACGGTAATATTCACTACGTCGGCCGCCGCGCTACTGATAACGCCAATGACAGCTGGGTGGGTAGCTATACCACCGTGGATATTGGCAGTAACTACCGTACCCGTCTGTTTAATACCGACGCCACCATTAGGTTAGCAGTCACTAACATCACTAATCGTCACTACTGGACCAACATCGTGCCCGGCGCCCTGACCGGCTATACCGGCGCCGGATATGCCAGCGCGCAGTTAGGCGCACCGCGTGAAGCGTCCGTTTCCGTGCAATTCGATTTCTAAGGAGAGCAATGAAAACCGTTATTGCAGGGCTCTTATGTCTGGGACTGGTATTACCCGCAGTTGCCTCTCGTCAGGTTATTGATGACGCCGGCCACCGGGTCACCGTTCCTGATAACGTGGAAAGGATCGCAGAGGGCTGGTTTGCGCATCAGTCGCTACTGATGATCCTCGGCGCCGGTGATAACGTCGTCGCCACGGTTAATCGACCGGATAGCCGCCCGTGGATGTTTCAGGTTAACCCGAAACTCAATCAGGCGCTGCTGAGCCGCGGGCCGCATTTTACCAGTGAAGCGCTGCTGGAGCGCCGTGCGCAGGTGGTGTTCGTCTCGCAAGGGAACGGCGATGCCGAGGCCTATCGTCAGGCCGGTCTACCGGTTATGGAGATGCGTTTTACCGATTATCCATCACTCAAACGCGCCGTTGACACGACGGCTCAGGTGATAGGTACGCCGCAGGCGCGGCAGCGGGCAGCCGAGTATAACCAGTATCTGCAACATATCATCGACAGCGTGGCGGAACGAAACGCCTCTCTGAATAACAGCAAGCGGCCGCGGGTGCTGCATATCCAGTCGCTAACACCGCTGAAGGTTGACGGTAGCAATACGCTGATTGATACCTGGATCACTCTGGCGGGCGGTGTCAACGCGGCCAGCGAGATTAGCGGCAATATGCAGGAAGTCTCACCGGAGAAAATTCTGGCCTGGCAGCCGGATATGATTATCCTCGGTCCCGGCTGCGGCGAGCTCACGCAATCGGCCTGGGGAGCGCTTTTCGCTACCTTGAAGGCAGTAAAAAACCATCAGGTTTGGCACAATCCGGCCGGCGTTTTCCCATGGGATCGCTACGGTAGCGAAAGCGCGTTGCAGATCCAATGGGCGGCAAAGCGCATTCATCCGCAACGTTTTGCTGAGGTGGACATGGTGGCGATGACCCGCGATTTCTATCGCCGCTTCTTTGATTATTCGTTAAGCCACGAGGAGGCTGAACGGATACTACAGGGGTTGCCGCCG
>CABUCP010000468.1 GCA_902490055.1 uncultured Klebsiella sp.
CTCTCATACTCTTAGCTGATCCTGCGCATCCGTGTTTATCTGCAGAGGCAGGCCGGGGCGCGGTATAAAACTAATAAGGAATCAGTCATGGCAGAAGAAACGATTTTCAGCAAAATCATTCGCCGGGAAATCCCGTCGGATATTGTTTATCAGGATGAGCTTGTGACCGCTTTTCGCGACATCTCCCCGCAGGCGCCGACCCACGTTCTGATTATCCCGAATGTCCTGATTCCTACCGTCAACGACGTCACCACCGAACATGAACTGGCGCTGGGGCGGATGATGACCGTGGCGGCGAAGATTGCCCGTGATGAAGGTCTTGCCGACGATGGCTACCGTCTTATCGTCAACTGTAATCGCCACGGCGGGCAGGAAGTTTACCATATTCATATGCACCTGCTGGGCGGCCGTCCGCTGGGCCCGATGTTGGCGCATAAAGGCTAATCCCATGCGCGCTGCTTATTCAAGCGTATTGATTCTCGCGGCGATGCTGCTGGCCGGGTGCGGTTCGCACCCGGAAATTCCGGTCAGCGAGCAACAAACCCTGGTGATGGAATCCAGCGTGCTGGCGGCCGGCATCAGCGCCGATCCGCCATCGGTCGCCGCCTCCGAAATTCAGGCTACCGCCACCTCAAGATTATTTAATGAACGGCAAGAGCCCATTACCGTGCACTACCGCTTTTTCTGGTATGACGCCCGGGGTCTGGAGATGCATCCGCTGGAGCCCGCGCGCAGCGTGACGGTTCCCGCTCACTCCTCGGTTGTACTTTATGGCAGTGCCAATATTCTCGGGGCGCACAAAGCCCGCCTTTATCTTTATCTGTAAGAGGTCATCATAATGATTAAAATGTGTCGCTATGCGTTAATCACAGCACTGGCGATATTCCTGGCCGGCTGTGTGGGGCAACGTAATGAGCCCGCGCCGGTCGAGGAGGCGCAGCCGAAGCCGGAACAGCCGGCGCAGCCGCAGCCGACGGTGCCTTCTGTACCGACGGTGCCGACGCAGCCGGGGCCGATTGAGCACGGTAGCGAGCAGCCGTCGCAACCGTCGCAGCCCGCTCCGCGCGTTCGTCATTACAATTGGGATGGCGCGGTACAGCCGATGGTTGGCCAGATGCTGCAGGCCGGCGGCGTGACGGCGGGTAGTATTCTGCTGGTTGATAGCGTCAACAACCGCACCAATGGTTCGCTGAATGCGAATGAGGCTACCACTGCGCTGCGTAATGCGCTGGCGGGTAACGGCAAGTTTACCCTGGTCTCCTCGCAGCAGCTTTCCGTGGCAAAGCAGCAATTGGGTCTGTCGCCGCAGGATAGTCTCGGTAGCCGCAGTAAAGCGATGGGCATCGCGCGTACCGTCGGCGCCCAATATGTGCTGTACTCAAACGCCACCGGCAACGTCAATGCGCCGGAGCTGAAAATGCAACTGATGCTGGTACAGTCCGGCGAGATTATCTGGTCGGGTAAAGGTGCGGTTCAGCAACAATAACCTTACGCGCGACGAACTCCTGTCGCGCTTTTTTCCTCGCTTTTCACCTGTCGCCGCGTCGGCCCAAAAGGGGCTGAGCGGCGGCAGCTGCATTATCAGCGACGGCGCCCAGCGGCTGGTGATGCGCCAGCCTCACGATCCGCAAGCGCCGCTTAGCCATTTCCTTCGCCAGTATCACGCGCTGCGCCGCCTTCCCGCTACGCTTTCTCCCACGCCAGTGTTCTTCTCGCCGCGCTGGATGGTGGTGGAGTATTGCGCGGGCGAAGTGAAAAGCGCGCTGCCGGAATGCCTTTCGCTTGCCGGGTTATTGTATCATCTGCACCAACAGCCGCGTTTTGGCTGGCGTATTGAACTGGCGCCGTTGCTTGAGCTGTACTGGCAGCAGTGCGATCCTGCGAGGCGCACGGTCGGCTGGTTACGCTTCCATAAACGCCTGTTGCGCCAGCGCGAACCGCAGCCGCTGCGTTTAGCGCCGCTGCATATGGATGTCCACGCCGGTAATATTATTCATGGCGATGACGGACTACGGCTAATCGACTGGGAGTACGCCGGCGATGGCGATATCGCGCTTGAGCTGGCGGCAGTGTGGTGCGATGACGCAGAGCGTCGTCAGTTGTTAAAAGAATATTCGCAGCTGGCGCATCTTGACGAGCACCTGTTGTGGCGACAGGTGCAGCGCTGGCGGCCGTGGGTTTTGCTGCTGATGGCGGGCTGGTATGAACGGCGCTGGCAGCAGAGCGGCGATCGACAATTTATTGCGCTGGCGGATGCGACATGGCATCAGTTAGACAGAGAAAATAAAGAATAAGAGAGGTCAGTTTGGGTCCGGTAATGTTGGATGTCGAAGGTTTTGAACTGGATGCGGAAGAGCGTGAGATTCTGGCTCATCCGCTGGTCGGCGGCTTAATTCTGTTTACCCGCAACTACCACGATCCGGCGCAGCTGCGTGAACTGGTGCGCCAAATCCGTGAGGCTTCACGCAATCACCTGGTGGTGGCTGTGGATCAGGAAGGCGGGCGCGTGCAGCGCTTCCGCGATGGATTTACTCGCCTGCCAGCCGCGCAATCATTTGCCGCGCTGCTGGGGATGGAAGAGGGCGGTAAGCTCGCCGCTGAAGCCGGCTGGTTGATGGCCAGCGAGATGATCGCTATGGATATTGATATCAGCTTCGCGCCGGTGCTGGATGTGGGTCATATCAGCGCCGCAATCGGTGAACGCTCTTATCATGAGGATCCGCAAAAAGCGCTGGCAATGGCGCGTCATTTCATTGATGGCATGCATGCCGCCGGCATGAAAACGACCGGTAAGCACTTCCCTGGACACGGCGCGGTCACGGCGGATTCACATAAAGAAACGCCGTTTGACCCCCGTCCGGCAGCCGAAATTCGCGCCAAAGATATGGCGGTGTTTAAAAGCCTTATCAGCGAACAGCGTCTGGACGCAATTATGCCCGCCCACGTCATTTATACAGATGCCGATCCGCGTCCGGCCAGCGGTTCAGAATACTGGCTGAAGACGGTGCTGCGCGGCGAACTGGGCTTTGACGGCGTCATCTTCTCTGACGACCTGTCGATGGAAGGGGCGGCGATCATGGGCAGCTACGCGGAACGTGGGCAGGCATCGCTCGATGCAGGTTGCGATATGATCCTGGTCTGTAATAATCGTAAGGGAGCGGTCAGCGTGTTGGATAACCTGTCCCC
>CABUCP010000469.1 GCA_902490055.1 uncultured Klebsiella sp.
GTGCGAAAAACGTAGGGTAGGGCAAAACAACAACAATACCCATTTGGCGTAAGTGGTTATTGTTGTTGAGAGGAAAGCGGGGGAAATTAATCGTCGAAATTATGCAGAATCAGCGCCAGTACCTGGTTCATTTTCTTTTCCTGCGCCGGGGTGATGCCTTTAAAGGCTTTGGCGAAGACCACTTCCGCTAACGCCCGGGCTTCAGCGACTTTGGCTTCGCCGGCGGCGGTGAGCTCCGCTTCGGTCACCCGGCCGTCGCTGGCGCTGACGTGGGTGGTCAGCAGGCCGTCATCGCGCAGGCGGCCAACGATTTTAGTGACGGTTGGCATTTTGCTGACGGCATATTCGGTAATGCGCGAGATGCTGGCGCGATGGTACTGATGAACCAACATCAGCACACGGAAGCGGGAAAGATCGATATCGATTTTTTTGAGCTCGATTTCCATTAACTGGGTATAACGGGCATAAACGTTAACTACCCAGAAAAAAGGGAATTCTTCTTTATGGAAGCGGCTTTCGTGGCTCTCTGGCGGGGTCGAAGAGTGAGTCTTATCCACAAGCATCTCCTTGCCTGACGACGATAGAATGCGCAGATGGTATGCGCAATTGGCGGTTATTGCAAAACGCAATACAGTAGTAATAGGGCTCTGCAATGCTAAAGCGGCGAACCTGATGGCGGTACGACGCAAGACTGATTAAAAGGCGATAACACCATGATAACCACTCGTGATTTAACCCATGATAAACGTCTGTTGCTGGCGGGCGCGCTGGGGATTGCGTTACTGTGGGCCGGTATTACGCTGCATGCCCACTGGGGCGCATTTATTCAGTGGTGCCTGGCGATGCAAATCACGCTACATCGCTACCTGGTCATGTACCTGCTGCAGCTTAATAACCATCAGTACAGCGGTGGAGTTTGGCTGTTGGTCGGGGCATTTCTGTATGGCGTGCTGCATGCCATCGGGCCGGGACACGGCAAATTTATCGTCACCACCTATCTCAGTACCAACCGGGAGAGCCTGACGGCGGCGCGGGTCGTGCCGTTTCTTGGCAGCTTGATGCAGGGGGTGAGCGCAATATTATTCGTCTTTATCCTCGCGGTCGGCTTGAATCTGGCCTCCGGCGATCTTAGCGCCAGCCGCTGGTACGTCGAGAAAATCAGCGCGCTAATGATCGGCGCGTTTGGCGCGTATGTTATCTACCGGGCGCTAAAAAGCCTGCGGCCGCGCAAAATAACTATCAGCGCCATAACGCCGCTGCATGAGCACGGTGAACGGTGCGGCTGCGGCCACCACGGCGTTGGGCGCGAGTTACACGGCGTCGACTGGAAAACCCGCCTTGGCGTGGTGTTGGCGATCGGCGCGCGGCCCTGTAGCGGGGCCATCATGATCCTGATGTTCGCCAATGCATTGGGCATTGTCAGCTGGGGCATCGCCGCGGTAATGACCATGGCGCTGGGGACCGCGTTGTCAATCCTCGGACTGTCGCTGGTGGTTCGTTACGCGCGCAACCGCGCGGTCAATCTGTTTGACGCTGATCACCGCCGGCTGTACTGGCTGGTACCGATGGTTAAGATGATTGGCGGCGCGCTGCTCATCTTGTTCGCTACGGTCCTGTTCCTGACCGTTATTCCAATCAGCGCCAACGGGGATTTCATCGCCGCCGGCTGCTAATTATCCTCCAGCAGGCGCATAAACACCCGCAGCGCCTCATCCAACTGCTGGCGCTGCGCGTCGGAAAGCCCCGCTAACAGTTGATGCTCATTCGCCACGTGGGTTTCTACCGCCTCATCGATCAGCCGCCGCCCCTCCGGCGTTAGCGTCACCAGCATGCTGCGGGCGTCCTGCGGATTGGCTAAGCGCGTAATTAAGCCGCGCTTTTCCAGCGCCTTAAGGCGATGAGTCATGGTGCCGGAAGTAATCATCAGGGTAGAGAAAAGCTGCGTTGGCGACAGCACAAAGGGGTCGCCTGCGCGGCGCAGGGTCGCCAGCATATCGAACTCCCAACGTACCAGCGAATGCTTAACGAACGCCGCCTCCACGCGCGGCTCCAGCAGCAGGGCGCAGCGTTTCAGACGGCCAATCGGCCCCATTGGGCGGCAGTCCAGATCGGGGCGTTCGCGCTGCCATTGGGCGAGAATGCAGTCAACGGCATCCGTCGGCGGTGATTTGTCCATGCGTGCTCACTTATCTTGATATCAAGATATTTGTCGATACATACTGAGTGCACAATTTACCTTGGTGTGAAGATAAAATCATGACCTTTTTTACCCGCAATCTGGCAGTCGATTTAGTTCTCACCGCGCTGGCCCCCGCTATCTGGGGGACAACCTACATCGTGACTTCGCAATTCCTGCCGCCGGAACGCCCCTTTATTGCGGCGCTGTTGCGGGTACTGCCCGCCGGGATCGCGCTGCTGTTGTGGAGCCGCCGTTTTCCGCAGCGCGGCGAGTGGTGGAAGCTGATCATCACTGGGATTTTGAATATCGGCGCGTTTCAGGCGCTGTTATTTATTGCCGCCTATCGCCTTCCCGGAGGGCTGGCGGCGGTAATCGGCGCCATTCAACCGCTGCTGGTGATGCTGCTGGCCTGGTGCGTCGATCGCCAACGCTCGCCGTGGCTGGCCGTGGTCTCTGCCTGCGCCGGGATTATCGGCATGGCGATGCTGCTGCTTTCGCCGCAGACGGTACTCGACCCGTTAGGTATTGGCGCGGCGTTTCTCGGCGCCATCAGTATGGCGTTGGGGACCTGGCTGTCGCGCCGCTGGGCGCTTTCTCTCCCGGTCGTGGCGATGACCGGCTGGCAGCTGCTGATTGGCGGGCTGGTACTGTTGCCTGGTGCGCTGCTGGCGGACCCGCCGCTGCATCAGGTAACGATGACGCAGATTGCTGGTTATTTGTGGCTGTGCGTTGCCGGAGCGATGCTGGCGTATGGTTTATGGTTTCGCGGGATCGCTCGATTGTCGCCGGTGGCGGTCTCGGCGATGAGCCTGCTCAGCCCGGTGACGGCGGTGCTGCTGGGATGGATTTTTCTCGGTCAGCGCATTGAAGGAATGGCGCTGGTGGGGCTTATCGTGGTGCTGGTGAGCGTGCTTTCTATTCAGCGCGCGCTTGCGAAGCGCTGACATAAAAAACTGCACCTTACTCAGTTGGATGTCCAACTTTTGGGGTGCAGTCCAT
>CABUCP010000470.1 GCA_902490055.1 uncultured Klebsiella sp.
CCAGGATGTCAAATACGCCAATCGAACTTAAGGGCAGTAGCTTCACCTTATCTGTCGTTCATTTGCACGATGCAAATCCCGAGGTTATTCGTCAGGCGTTAGAAGACAAAATCGCCCAGGCTCCCGCTTTTTTACGTCACGCGCCGGTCGTGGTCAACATCAGCAGCATCGAAGAAAGCGTCGACTGGCGCCCGATGCACGAGGCTATCGTCGCTACCGGTTTACGCATTATGGGCGTGAGCGGGTGTAAAATTTCCCGCCTGAAAACGGAAATCGACCGCGCCGGGATCCCGCTGTTGACGGAAGGAAAAGAGAAAATCGTCCGTCAGGCGCCGCCGCCGGAACCCGTTGCTCCACCGCCAGTTGCTACACCGATCACAAAAACGCGTTTGATTGATCTGCCGGTACGTTCCGGTCAGCGCATTTATGCGCCACACTGTGATCTAATTGTTACAAACCACGTGAGTGCCGGGGCGGAACTTATCGCCGATGGTAACATTCATGTGTATGGCATGATGCGGGGACGCGCGCTCGCTGGCGCAAGCGGCGACAGAGATGCCCAAATATTTTGTACTAACCTCTCGGCGGAACTGGTGTCCATCGCAGGGGAATATTGGCTGAGCGATAACATCCCAGCTGAATTTTATGGCAAAGCGGCACGCCTGCGGTTAGGTGAAGGCGCTTTGACAATTCAACCGTTCAATTGATCCCTTTTTAACAAGGAATTTCTATGGCACGCATTATTGTTGTGACTTCGGGTAAAGGGGGCGTTGGTAAGACCACCTCCAGCGCGGCCATCGCTACTGGTTTGGCCCAGAAGGGAAAGAAAACCGTCGTTATCGACTTCGATATTGGCCTGCGTAACCTCGACCTGATCATGGGCTGCGAGCGTCGGGTGGTTTACGATTTCGTCAACGTCATTCAGGGCGACGCGACGCTTAATCAGGCGCTGATTAAAGACAAGCGTACTGAAAATCTCTATATCCTTCCGGCTTCTCAGACGCGTGACAAAGACGCCCTGACCCGCGAAGGCGTAGACAAGGTTCTTGAAGAACTGAAAAAGATGGACTTCGATTTTATCGTCTGCGACTCCCCGGCAGGCATCGAAACCGGCGCGCTGATGGCGCTGTACTTCGCTGATGAAGCCATCATTACCACTAACCCGGAAGTCTCCTCCGTACGCGATTCCGACCGTATCCTTGGCATTCTGGCGTCCAAATCCCGCCGCGCGGAAAATGGCGATGAGCCGATCAAAGAGCACCTGCTGCTTACGCGCTACAACCCAGGTCGCGTGAACAAAGGCGACATGCTGAGCATGGAAGACGTGCTGGAAATTCTGCGCATCAATCTGGTGGGCGTAATTCCGGAAGATCAGTCCGTACTGCGCGCATCGAACCAGGGCGAGCCGGTGATTCTGGATACCATCTCAGATGCCGGTAAAGCCTATGCGGATACCGTGGAACGTCTGCTCGGAGAAGAACGTCCTTTCCGCTTCATCGAAGAAGAGAAGAAAGGTTTCCTCAAACGCCTGTTCGGAGGATAAATTATGGCATTACTCGACTTTTTTCTCTCGCGAAAAAAGAACACGGCTAACATTGCGAAAGAACGCCTGCAAATCATCGTCGCGGAGCGTCGCCGCGGCGATGCGGAACCGCATTACCTGCCGCAGCTGCGCAAAGATATCCTCGAAGTGATCTGTAAATACGTGCAGATCGATCCGGAGATGGTCAGCGTGCAGTTGGAACAACGCGATGGTGATATTTCAATTCTCGAGCTGAACGTGACCCTGCCAGAAGCTGAAGAGTCGAAATCCTGACCCTATTGTCTCGTTAACGGTACCTCCGCGTACCGTTAAAAAAACCGGCTACGTAAAACGCAGCCGGTTTTTTTATTGCCTGAATTCCGTCGGAAGTTAACGCGGATAGTCGTTCAGCAAAGTTTCAAGACGATCGGCCATCAATTCGCCGCGCCAGCCGGAAACCAGCTCAGGCTCGCCGTTTTTGGTTTTCAGTTGCCAGTGCCAGTTCAGCAGTTGGTTGATCTGCCGACGCGAGGCCAGCAATTCGGCGCTCACGCCCTTCTCGGCGCTCACTTCCTGCACCAGCGCTTTAATGTCTTTAAAGGCTTTACGGTAGCCCGGCATATCAATCAAATTCTGCAACGGTTGCGGCAGCGCCGATTCCGGCAGGGCCTGCGCTTTCTCGACCAGGCTAATCAGCGTTTTGCCGTGGAAGCGAATCTCACTGCCGGATAAACCGAGACTATCAAGCTCGCCGAGGCTGGTCGGCATATAGCGCGCCACGCTCCACAGATGCTCTTCGCGAACCACAAAGTTAACCGCCAGATTACGCTCGCGCGCTTTACGCAGGCGCCATTCCGCCAGCAGCTGCAGGCAGCCCAGTTGGCGCGTACGCAGCTGCCAGGCGTTGCCAATCTCGCGCCAGGCGTCCGCCGGGTCGAGAACTTCCTGACGACGCTGCTGCATCAGATGGCACTCATTGAGCGCGGCCGGCAGCCAGCCCGCGCTGTCGGTTTCCGCCATTAACTTGCTGGCGATCGGCAGCAGGTACCAGACGTCGGCGGCGGCATATTCGCACTGACGCTCGGTCAGCGGACGGGCCAGCCAGTCGGTACGTGATTCGCTCTTATCCAATGCGACGCCGGAATACTCTTCAACCATCGAAGCAAAGCCCCACGACATCGGGCGTCCGCAGAAGGCGGCCAGAATCTGGGTGTCAATCAGCGGCTGCGGCATCAGATTGAACGCGTTGAGGAACACTTCTAAATCTTCGCTACCCGCATGCAGGTATTTGGTCACATCCTGGTTGAGCAGCAGCTCGCGCATCGGCGCCCAGTCGTTAATGGTCAACGGATCGATCAGAGAAACCTGTTTGCCGTCGAACAGCTGCAGCAAACCGAGCTGCGGGTAATAGGTGCGGGTACGGACAAACTCGGTATCCAACGCAACCGCGGGAGCTGCGCTTGCCGCTTCACAGATAGCGCGCAGGCCATCGTCGGTGGTGATCATCTGATAGTTCAAATCATACTCTCTTAACTTGCGCCCATAAAAAACGCCGGCGTAGCCGGCGTGGGATGAATGATAAACCTCATGCAATCGTTGGGCTTGCAGATTGCACCAGACAAATAACAAGGGAAATCAATCCATTGATTTTCG
>CABUCP010000471.1 GCA_902490055.1 uncultured Klebsiella sp.
CGCATAAATCTTCAATCAGGCAGGAGCCGCAGCGCGGTTTTCGCGCGATACAGGTGTAGCGGCCATGCAGGATAAGCCAGTGGTGGCAGTCGACTTTGAACTCGGCGGGGACCACCTTTAACAACTTTTCTTCGACTTGTTCAACGTTTTTACCCGGCGCAAATTGTGTCCGATTGCAAACGCGGAAGATATGAGTATCGACGGCGATGGTCGGCCAGCCGAAAGCGGTATTGAGTACCACGTTGGCGGTTTTACGCCCGACGCCGGGAAGGGCTTCCAGCGCCGCCCGGTCTTCCGGAACCTCGCCGTTATGCTGTTCCAGCAAAATACGGCAGGTCTTGATGACGTTTTCCGCTTTACTGTTAAACAGACCAATGGTTTTGATATATGACTTCACGCCGTCGACGCCGAGCGCCAGCATCGCCGCCGGCGTATTCGCCACCGGATAAAGCCTGGCCGTCGCTTTATTAACGCTGACGTCAGTCGCCTGTGCCGACAGTAATACGGCAATCAGCAGTTCGAACGGCGAGGTGAAATTGAGCTCGGTCGTTGGATGCGGGTCGTTATCCCGCAGTCTGGTGAGGATCTCCAGGCGCTTGGCTTTATTCATGTTACGCTTTCCCTGTCACATCAGAAGGAGCAACGGAGACGGCCTGCGCCGCTTTTGCTTTCCGTTGCTTGGTACGCTCATCGATGAGGTATTTTACCGCCAGCATCATGCCCAGACCAATAAAGGCGCCCGGCGGCAGCATGGCCAACAGGAACGGCGTGTCGGTATGGAAAACTTCAATGCGCAGTACCTTCGCCCAACTGCCCAGCAGGCTATCAGCGCCGTCAAACAGCGTACCGTTGCCGATAATCTCACGCAGCGAGCCGAGCACAAACATCGCGCAGGTGGCGCCCATGCCGATGCTGAAGCCGTCGAGCGCCGACAGCGCCGGTCCTTTTTTGGCGGCAAACGCTTCGGCACGGCCCACGACGATACAGTTGGTGACGATAAGCGGAATGAAGATGCCGAGCGACTGATACAGGCCGAAAGCGTAGGCGTTAATCAGCATCTGCACGACGCTCACCACCGAGGCGATAATCATCACGTAGATAGGAATACGAATTTCCGCCGGCGTCCAGCGCCGCAGGCTGGAGATGGTGAGGTTGGTTAGCGTCAGCACCAGCGTCGTCGCCAGACCCAGGCCCAGAGCGTTGGTGGCGGTCGAGGTGACGGCCAGCAGCGGACACATCCCCAGTAGCTGAACCAGCGCTGAGTTATTCTTCCACAACCCTTGAACAATGACGTCTTTTACTTCGCTCATGGTTTAGTCTCCGCAGACGGTGAATTCAGGGATCTGCGCGGGTAGCGTTTGCGCATAGAGTCCCGCGCGTTTAACGGCATTGACCACCGCTCTAGGGGTGATAGTGGCGCCGGTGAACTGATCGAAATCACCGCCGTCTTTTTTCACCGCCCAGTGGCTATCATTCTGACCATGAATCACTTTGCCGCTAAAGTGGGTGATCCAGTCGGAAATGCGCAGTTCGATTTTATCGCCCAGCCCCGGTGTTTCGTGATGTTCGGTGACGCGTGAACCGAGCACGGTGCCTTTAAAATCCGCGGCGACCAGCAACTGAATGGCACCGGAGTAGCCATCCGGCGCGGTTGCTTCCATCACGGCGCCGATTGGCGCATCATTATTCTTCGCAATCCACACCTTATGCTGGCCTTTGCCTAACTGCGGCGCGCTGACCAGATAACAGCTTTGCAGCAGATCGTTATTATACATCTCCGCCGGCAAGACCTGATCGAAGAGGGCTTTTTGCTGCAGCGCGGCCTGCTGCTCAATGGTGTTTTTGGTTAACTCATTAATGGCGGCCGTCAGTCCGGTAGAGCCGGCGGCGAATAGCGCCAGCGTGATGCCGTGTTTGCGCATGCTTTTTAACATGACGATTCCTCAACGGTGGCCGTACACGCGCGGGCGCGTGTAGTAATCAATCAATGGAACGGTAATATTCGCCAACAGTACGGCAAAGGCGACGCCGTCCGGGTAACCGCCGAAGCTGCGGATTAACCACACCAGCAAACCGGCCAGCGCGCCGAAAATAAGACGCCCGCGGTTGGTGGTGGATGCCGTCACCGGATCGGTCAGGATAAAGAACGCGCCCAGCATCGTCGCGCCGGACAGCAGATGCATTTGCGGCGAGGCGAGGCTTTCTGGTGAGAATATCCAACCGAGGGTGGCGCACACGGCGAGGCTTGCGAGGAAGCTCACCGGGATATGCCAGCGAATGGTTTTTTGCCACAGCAGGAGCAGGCCGCCAGCCAGCCAGGCCAGGTTGACCCACTGCCAACCGATACCGGCCAGTTCGCCGCCGTAAATAGGATACTGCAGGATCTCTTTGGCGCTGTGCCCGGCATGGAGGGACGTTTTAAAGGTATCCAGCGGCGTTGCCTGGCTGATACCGTCGATGCCCATACGCAGGCTATTCATATCGCCGCCGCTGGCGGTATGACCGGTGAAAATGACCTGTAATGCATCGCTAAAACCGGGCACCTGCGCGGCAATTTCATGCGGCGGCAGCCAGGAGGTCATCTGCACCGGGAAAGAAATGAGTAGCACGACATAGCCTATCATCGCCGGGTTGAAGGGGTTGTGCCCCAGCCCGCCATACAGTTGCTTGGCAATGACCACGGCAAAAGCGGTGCCGAGCACCACCATCCACCATGGCGCCAGCGGCGGAATACTGACGGCCAGCAGCAGCCCGGTCAGTAGGGCTGAATTATCTGCAAGCGTCGCGCCGATGTTCTGCTTACGTAGCTTGAGAATGGCGGCTTCCGTTCCCCAGGCGGTTAGCGCCGCCAGCACGATTTGCAGCACGGTCCCCCAGCCGAAAAACCAGCTCTGGACGATAATGCCGGGGAGCGCGGCCAGCAGGACCAGCAGCATGATCCGCGAGGTTTGACGCTGGTTGTGGGTATAGGGAGAGCTTGCGATTCTGAAAACCATTTATTCCTCGTTAACTGCCTGCTGTGTTGCTTTACGCGCCTGAACGCGAGCGATGGCGGCTGCCACGGCCGCTTTGCGCGGGTCGTCATTCGCCGCATCTGGCGCGGTTTGTTGTTGTTCGCTCTGCTGTGCCGCTTTACGCGCTTTGGCGCGGGCAATGGCGGCTTCGACGGCGGCC
>CABUCP010000472.1 GCA_902490055.1 uncultured Klebsiella sp.
AAATCATATCCTCATTTCTCTAATTTTTATTTTCTCAATGCCTGAAAAATACCGGGTCTGATGGCGTTTTCTCCCGCGTTTTAAGCCGGTTACTGAAAGATAGTTACCCCAACTGATACGCCGCTATCATTCGCGTCGTTCTGGTCAGGCTATCAGCCACCTCCACTTCCGCAGTCGTAATCGCCATTCCCGTAGAACGCAGCGCCGACACATCCGCGGCGATTCGTTGGATGCCGAACCAGAACAGTCCATCCAGCGCATTGACCTGCAAGCCGCCTTCCAGCGCCAGACGTAACCGCTCGCGCGGCGCCTTTACCTCTTTTGCCAGCTGCTGATAGGGCGTGGCGGAGACCGCATCCGGTCCGCTGCGAAAAATCCGGCTCACAAAGCGATAACGGAACTCCTCTGGTACAGCGCTGAGATCGGCTTTCAGGCTGTAAACGCAGCCGCGCTTCTTACCATTAATCACCACGTTTTTCTGATTCAGCGCCAAAGCAGGGCGTAATTGATCCACCAGTTGCGGAGCGCGAATGAGCAATAAGCGAAATGGCAGCTCGAAGCTGGTCACGTAATCCACATTCAACAGTGCGGTACGCAAACGCGCTTCGCTATTCGCCTTTTCCTGCTGGCATTCAGCAATGACTTCCGCCCACTGGCGGGTAATACGCGGGGATTCGTTGCGCTCGATGAATTGAAATTTTTCAATTTGATAGTCGATACGTCCAGCCATTGCCGTTCCCTGTGGTTCGCCATCTCGCTGATAGTTTTCAGCAGATTGCACACATTCGCAAGTAGCGGCATTGAGCAATTTGCCAATGATGAAGCAGGCCTTCCCCCGGATGGCGGCGCGCTGCGCCTTATCCGGGCTACCGGTTAGTGCCAACCTGTAGCCCCAGCAAACGCAGCGCGACCGTCCTTACTGCAGCGCCTCGAGGATATGATACGCCGCTTTCACCCGCTCCGGATTAGGATAGCTTTTGTTCGCCAGCATCACGATGCCGAGATTCTGTTGCGGGATAAAGGCCACATAGCTGCCGAAGCCGCCGGTGGAGCCGGTTTTATGCACCCAGGAAGCCTGCACCGGCGGCGCGGGCGGATTGACTGCGGTGACCGGGGTAGCAGCCAGCGCGACGCGATTATCGCTGCCGTTAATGACTGCCTCTGCCGGCACCGGCCAGTTCAACATCTCCCAGCCCAGCCCCTGATACATTCCACCGGCACGCCAGTAGCGCGACTGCGCCAACTGGATCCCCTGCCGCAGAGTTTTATCCTGCACCGCATCGCTGTTCATATTCGCCAGCACCCAGTGCGCCATATCCTCAATGCTCGACTTCACGCCGTAGGCTTCAGCATCCAGTTGCCCCGGTGACACATGGACCGCTTTACCGTCACGGTAGCCCCAGGCGTAATCCTTGCTCTCCGCGGCCGGTACGTTAATCCAGGTGTGGTTCAGCTTTAACGGCTGCAATACCCGCTGGGTCAGCGCCCGCTCGAAGCTCATGCCGGAAGGTTTCACCGCCAGCGCGCCAAACAGGCCGATGCTGGCGTTGGCGTACAGCCGCTTGCTGCCCGGCGCCCACTGCGGTTGCCAATGCTGATAATAATTCTGCAGGGCCGCTTCATCGGTAACCTCATCCGGAACCTGCAGCGGTAGACCGCCTGCGGTATAGGTGGCGAGATGCAGCAGCGAAATCCCCTGCCACTGCTTACCGTCCAACGCCGGCCAGTATTTCTGCGCCGGATCGCTAAGTTTGATTTCGCCGCGCGCCACCGCATCGCCGCCGAGCACGCCGGTGAAAGTCTTACTAACAGAGCCCAGTTCAAATAACGTCTGTCGCGTCACCGGCCGCTGCCCGGCGACATCGGCCTGGCCCCAGGTGAAATAAAAGGGTTTACCCTGATAAATTACCGCCACCGCCATGCCCGGAATCGCCTGTTCTTTCATTAACGGCGCAATAGTCTTGTTCACCAGCTCACGCAGCTGTTCTGCGGTTTGCGGCGCGGCGAGAGTCGAAAACGAGGCGCCCAGCAGCAGGACGCCAGAAAGGGATTTTTTCATCATCAAGTTTTTTCCATTATTAATTCGCACTCAATACCCAATATCGTCCGGGCCCTTCAGACGCGCTCAGTGTCGGCGTTTTGCACTAACGTGACAAACTGTTAAATTTAGCAGCAGGCTTTAGTTTTTCTAACGGATAATGTCATGACACGCAGCTACCTGCCTCTCAATTCACTGCGGGCCTTTGAAGCCGCCGCCCGGCATCTCAGTTTTACCCGCGCAGCGATTGAGCTCAACGTCACCCACTCCGCCATCAGCCAGCATGTGAAAGCGCTGGAAGAGCATCTCAACTGCCAGCTGTTTGTGCGCGTGTCGCGCGGCCTCAAGCTCACCACCGAAGGCGAAGGTCTGCTACCGGTCCTTAACGATTCCTTTGAAAGGATCGCCGGAATGCTTGACCGCTTTACCGGCCATCAGGCGCAGCAGAAGCTGAAGATCGGCGTCGTGGGTACCTTCGCGACGGGAATGTTGTTCCCGCTGCTACCGGCATTCTGGCGCGAGTTTCCGCATATCGATTTACAGATATCCACCCATAATAACCGCGTCGATCCGGCCGCTGAGGGGCTGGATTATGTCATTCGCTTTGGCGGCGGCGCCTGGCACGATACCGCAGCGCAGTATCTGTGCTCCGCCCCGCTCTCTCCACTTTGCGCGCCCTCGCTGGCTGCTGAATTACGCCAGCCGGAAGATATTTTACGCTTTGCGCTACTACGTTCTTATCGTCGCGATGAATGGTCGGCGTGGATGCAGGCCGCCGGTGAGCATCCCCCTTCGCCGACCCATCGGGTCATCGTTTTTGACTCTTCGGTCACCATGCTGGAGGCGGCGCTGGCGGGATTAGGCGTGGCGATCGCGCCGGTGAAAATGTTCAGCCACCTGCTGGAAAGCCAACGCATCGTGCAGCCTTTTAAGATCCATATCGACCTTGGCAGCTACTGGTTAACACGCCTGCAATCGCGTGCGGAAACGCCGGCAATGTTGGATTTTTCCCGCTGGCTGGCGGAGGCGTTAAAAGGGGTAAATTCGGCGGCGTAATCCGCCGACTGCAGGGCAGCCCAAAGAGAATTGGAAATATTTGGAAATATTGTCTGCACATTATTCAGAACGATCGATA
>CABUCP010000473.1 GCA_902490055.1 uncultured Klebsiella sp.
CCTGCTCACGGGCGGTTAAACTTAAAAACATCCAAACTGATTGAAATTCGGCGATATATGGAACTTAAAGCGACAACATTGGGCAAGCGCATGGCACAGCATCCTTATGATCGGGTGCAACTGCTTAACGCCGGGGTTAAAGTCTCCGGCGATCGTCATGAGTATCTCATACCTTTCAATCAGTTACTTTCATTTCATTGTAAGCGCGGATTGGTCTGGGGTGAACTGGAGTTTGTGCTGCCAGAAGGGAAAGTTGTGCGTTTGCATGGCACCGAATGGGCTGAGACGCAGCACTTTTTTCATCATCTCAGTCATCTCTGGCAGCAGTGGAGCGCGGAAATGAGTGAGATTGCCGCTGAACTGCTGCGCCAGCAGTTAAGTGAAATCGAGCGTTCCAGCGCCGAAGGCAAGTGGTTGACTCGCCAGCAGGTTGCCGATGTGCAGGCGAAAATTCGCCGGGCATTAACCGGGCTGCCGTTTCCCACCAGCCGGCTTGATGAATTTGAAAACTGTCGGGAGCTGTGGCGCCAGTGTCAGGGCTGGCTTAACGATATTGAAGAGGCTCGCTTAACCCATAATCAAGCGTTCACTGAAACCATGCTTGAGCAGTACCGCGGCTTTTTCGATAAGGTCGAATCTTCACCGCTCAATGCGGCCCAGGCGCGAGCGGTAGTCAATGGTGAACGCTCGCTGCTAGTCCTCGCTGGCGCCGGCAGCGGCAAAACATCGGTATTGGTGGCCCGCGCTGGGTGGCTATTGAACCGTGGCGAGGCGGCGGCCGACCAGATCCTGCTGCTGGCGTTTGGTCGTCAGGCTGCTCAGGAGATGGATGAACGTATTCAGGAGCGATTAGGTACCGACGAGATCGCCGCGCGGACTTTCCATTCGCTGGCGCTGCATATTATTCAGCAGGGCAGCAAAAAGGTGCCGGCGATCAGTAAACTGGAAAACGATACCGCCGCCCGGCAAAAACTCTTGTTGAAGGCGTGGCAGCAGCAGTGTCAGGAGAAAAAGGCGCAGGCGAAGGGCTGGCGGCAATGGCTGATGGATGAGATGGCTTGGCAAATAGACGAAGGTGAGTTCTGGCAGGATCGTGCGTTGTTGCGCCGTCTTGCCAGCCGTCTCGATCGCTGGGTCAGCTTGATGCGGATGCATGGCGGTTCACAGGCGGAGATGATCGCCGGCGCGCCGGAAGAGGTGCGCGATCTCTTTGGTAAACGGGTGAAATTGATGGCGCCATTATTGAAGGCCTGGAAAACGGCGCTGAAAGCGGAAAATGCCGTCGATTTCTCCGGGCTTATTCATCAGGCGGTCAATATTCTGGACAAAGGCCGTTTCGTTAGCCCGTGGAAACATATTCTGGTTGATGAATTTCAGGATATCTCCCCACAGCGCGCTGAGTTGCTGGCAGCGCTGCGTCGGCAAAATACGCAGACGACGTTGTTTGCCGTCGGTGACGACTGGCAGGCGATCTATCGTTTTAGCGGCGCGCAACTGTCTTTAACCACCGCGTTTAATCATTATTTTGGCGAAGGGGATTGTTGCGCGCTGGATACGACCTATCGATTTAATGGCCGTATTGGCGAGATTGCCAATGGTTTCATTCAGCAAAATCCGCATCAACTGGCAAAACCGCTGAATAGCCTGACGGTCGGTGATAAGAAAGCGGTGACGCTGTTGGCCGATGACAGGCTTGACGATCTGCTCGATAAGCTGAGCGGCTACGCTAAACCGGAACAACGAATTTTACTATTAGCGCGTTATCACCACCTGAAACCCGCCGCGCTGGAAAAAGCCGCGACGCGCTGGCCGCACCTGCAGATAGATTTCATGACTATCCATGCCAGCAAGGGTCAGCAGGCTGATTATGTGATAGTACTGGGGTTGCAAGAAGGGGATGACGCATTCCCGGCGCCGGCGCGGGAGTCGATTATGGAGCTGGCATTGCTGCCGCAGCCGGAAGATTTCCCCGACGCCGAAGAGCGACGATTACTGTATGTGGCAATCACCCGTGCTCGCCTGCGCGTCTGGCTGCTATTCAATAAACAGCGACCCTCGTCGTTTGTTGAGACACTGCGTGAGCTGGATGTTCCGGTGGCGAAGAAACCATAATTCACGGCGGCTGCTGAGCCGCCGCGAATTCTACTTCAGACGCTCGGCAAGATAACGCGGGTAATCAGGGATCACGATATCGATAGCCTGATTAAAATCCGGGGACTGAATAATAAAGTCGGCCGTTGCAGCATTAGTGGCTACCGGGATATTCCACACCGTTGCCAGGCGCAGCAGCGCTTTGACGTCAGGATCGTGAGGGACTGCATTCAACGGATCCCAGAAGAAGATCAGAACGTCAATTTTTCCTTCAGAAATTAACGCGCCAACCTGCTGATCGCCGCCCATTGGGCCGCTTAGCATCGCTTTCACTTCCAGGCCGGTTGCGCGCGAAACCATATTGCCGGTGGTTCCGGTAGCGTACAGCTGATGTTGAGCCAGCAGCGGTTGATGGCGCTCAACCCATTTCATCAGCAGGTCTTTGCAATGATCGTGAGCGACCAGCGCGATATGTTTGCGCGCCGGCAAGGTACGAGTTGTTAGTTCCATAATGAGTTCCACTTATTTTAACTTGCAGACAGATTACTGGAAGTGACTGATGCTGCAAGCATCAGGGCGAAAATTTTTGCCGTATCTGTGAGTTAGGCTGGATGGCTGGCTGACGCAGATTAGCTTACACTAGGGCTAAAGAGCTGGAGGATTAAGATGAAAGAGAACGATATCGCAGGAATTCTGACCTCGACACGGACGATCGCGCTGGTTGGCGCCAGCGACAAACCTGACCGCCCAAGCTACCGGGTCATGAAATATCTACTCGAACAAGGTTATCGCGTTATTCCGGTATCGCCGAAGGTGGCCGGTAAAACCCTGCTGGGCCAGCAGGGCTACGCCACCCTTGCAGAAGTGCCGGAAAAAATTGATATGGTCGATGTGTTCCGCAACTCAGAAGCGGCGTGGGGCGTTGCTCAGGAGGCGGTGGCCATCGGGGCGAAAACGCTGTGGATGCAGCTTGGCGTCATTAACGAGCAGGCTGCCGTTATGGCGCGAGAAGCTGGATTGAATGTGGTTATGGATCGCTGCCCGGCGATTGAAATTCCCCGACTAGGGCTGTCCAAGTAAG
>CABUCP010000474.1 GCA_902490055.1 uncultured Klebsiella sp.
CCCATTACTCAGCGCCTTGCTGTTTTTCTTTTTTGTTACCTGGTCTTCTTCCGGTTCGTTGCTTTCCATCTGGCTGCACCAGGAGGTGGGACTGAAAGCGGGGGATACCGGGATTATCTATGCGGTGCTGTCGGTGTCGGCGCTGTTTGCCCAAATCTGCTACGGCTTTATTCAGGACAAGCTGGGGCTGCGCAAAAATTTACTCTGGTATATCACGGTTCTACTGATCCTCTCCGGCCCGGCCTATTTGCTGTTTGGCTATTTGCTGAAAATAAACGTCCTGCTCGGCAGCATCTTTGGCGGGATCTATATCGGCCTGACCTTTAACGGCGGGATTGGCGTACTGGAGTCCTACACCGAACGCGTCGCCCGGCAAAGCCAGTTTGAGTTCGGTAAGGCGCGGATGTGGGGCTCGCTTGGCTGGGCGGTGGCGACCTTTTTCGCCGGGCTGCTGTTCAACATTAACCCGCAGCTGAACTTCGCCGTCGCCAGCTGCTCCGGGCTGGTCTTCTTTGCGCTACTGGCGCGACTGAAGGTCTCTTCCGCGTCGCACGCCATGCAGGAGGCAGTCTCCGGCGGCAAAGTTACGCTGGAGGATGCGCTGCGCCTGCTGACGCTGCCGCGCTTCTGGGCGCTGGTATTTTTCGTCGTCGGCACCTGTATTTACAGCGTGTACGACCAACAATTCCCGGTCTATTTCTCGTCGCAGTTCGCCACGCTGCAGGAAGGGAACGCCATGTACGGCTATCTCAACTCCTTCCAGGTATTCCTTGAAGCCGCAGGGATGTTCTGCGCTCCGTGGCTGGTCAATCGCGTTGGCGCCAAAAACGGCCTGATCTTCGCCGGAATGGTGATGGCGATGCGCATGGTGGCCTCCGGGCTGGTCGAGGGGCCGCTGCTGATCTCGATTACCAAGCTGCTGCACGCGGTAGAGCTACCGGTGCTGCTGGTTTCTATCTTTAAATACAACAGTCTGAATTTTGATAAACGCCTCTCTTCCACGCTGTATCTGGTTGGCTTCGCCTGCACCAGCTCGGTGATTGCCACCGTCCTGTCGCCGCTGGCGGGCTATAGCTATGAAAAATACGGCTTCGCCCAGTCCTATCTGATCATGGGGCTGCTGGTGTTCTGCACCACGTTCATTTCTATCTTCTTGCTGCGATCCAATAAGCCCTCATCGGATTCGCTCATCTCGCAGCCATCAACTATCTGACTGAAAAAGAGTAAAGAATATGATTTATTCCCTTAGCAACGCGGAACTCGAACTGCAGGCAAAAAGTGAGGATATCAACCCGCGTTGGTACCCGCGTTACCATCTGGCGGCCCGTGCCGGCTGGATCAACGACCCTAACGGTCTGGTGTGGTTTGACGGCTGGTATCACGCTTTCTATCAGCACCACCCGTACTCGACGCAGTGGGGGCCGATGCACTGGGGCCATGCGCGCAGTCGGGATCTCGTGCACTGGGAGCATCTGCCGGTCGCGCTGGCGCCGGAAGGCCCTGAGGATAAAGACGGCTGTTTCTCCGGTTCGGCGGTGGTCGATGGCGACACCCTGGCGCTTATCTACACCGGGCATAAATTCCACGGCGATCCGAGCGATGAAAATAACCTGTACCAGGTGCAGTGCCTGGCGACCAGCCGCGACGGCGTTCATTTTGAACGTCAGGGGATCGTGCTGGATACCCCGGAAGGGCTGCACCATTTCCGCGATCCGAAGGTGTGGCGTGAAGGAGAGTGCTGGTACATGGTGGTCGGCGCGCGCGATGGCGATATCGGCCAGGTGCGGTTATACCGTTCCACCGACCTGCGTGACTGGCAGGATGCCGGGATCCTGGCCGAGGCCGCAGCGGAAATGGGCTACATGTGGGAGTGTCCGGACTTCTTTGCGCTGGGCGATAAGCGCGTACTGATGTTCTCGCCGCAGGGAATGGCGGCGAATGGATTTTCCCGGCGCAACTTATTCCAGAGCGGCTATTTGCTGGGCGACTGGCGGCCGGGGCAGCCCTTTGTTCGTGAAGGAGAGTTTGTCGAACTCGACGGCGGCCACGATTTCTATGCCCCGCAAAGCTTCCTGACGCCCGATGGCCGACGAATCGTTATCGGCTGGCTGGATATGTGGGAATCGCCGCTGCCGGAGCAGCAGGACGGCTGGGCCGGAATGCTGTCGCTGCCGCGTGAACTGAGCCTCGGCGCGAATAATAAGCTGCTGATGCGCCCGGCGCGAGAGGTGGAAAACCTGCGCCAGGCCTGGTTCCCGTGGCCGGTTAGCACGCTGAATAACCAGCAGATAACGGTTGCGGATAGTTGTACGGCGATGGAGGTCAATTTGCACTGGGATACGGCGAACAGCCGCGCCGAACAGTACGGATTGAGCTTTGGCGACGGGCTGCGGGTTTATGTCGATAGCCAGATGCAGCGCCTGGTGCTGGAGCGCCGCTATCCGCAATATGGTTTGTGTGGAACCCGAAGCGTGCCATTACCGACACGTTCTTCGCTGAAGCTACGGCTATTTTTCGATAGCTCATCGGTTGAGGTTTTCGTCAATGAGGGGGAAGCCTGTCTCAGCAGCCGTATATATCCGGATGCCCAGCGCAGAGAACTGGCGTTATTTGCCTGGAGCGGGAGTGCGACATTAATTGATGGCGGTGCGTGGAATATATAATTAAAAGTCTTTAACCAGAGTAACCCGTTAGCCATCGCCGACGGGTTACTCAATATTTACCTGAATAATAAAACAATACCTTTAATATATAATAAGCAGGGTCTACCGATGAATAAAATCTGGGTCGGGTGTTTTGTCACGTCTTTATTTATTCCTGTCGCCGGCGCACAATCCACGCTTTCGCTGGAGGAGCGTCTGGCGTTGATGGAACAGCGTTTACAAGCCACCGAGCTGCGGGCGGAAAATGCCGAAGCGGAAATCCGCGAGCTAAAGCAGCAGGAGAGTAAGATCGTGAAGGCCAGCGCCCCTGCGCCTGCCGCGGTCCCGGTACTGGCGGTAAATAAGGATGTCGATTTAAAATTCTACGGCGACGTCGAGTTTAATATGGATGGCGCCAGCCGAACCGGTAGCCTGACCTCGGTAAAAACCAGCGCTAATAAAAACTGGGCGCCCGGGAGTAAAGAGCGCTGGGATATTAATGGCCGTATTCTGTTGGGCTTTGATG
>CABUCP010000475.1 GCA_902490055.1 uncultured Klebsiella sp.
AACAGGTGTTGAAACCCTGCGAAGGTAAAAAGGCCGGCGATAAAGTGGTTATCGTCGATCGCCGCGGCGGCGAACATGAGGCGATCTGTACGCTGGCGGCGGTTCCGTTACCGGAATAGGAACCGCTTTCACCACTCCCTCTGCGACACTCATCCTGACTCTGTTTTATGCCTTACGCTTTATCCGGGCGGCCGGCGGTGCCGTTTTTTTGTCGGGCGCGGCTAACGCCTTACCCGATCTACGGCTCGTGCGGCATACCTTTAATTTCTTCACCACGCTGGCTGAAACTGCCGATGTTGGCGGCCTCAAAACCCCCGGTGGCGCTGCCGCTTACCGGGGCTACAGCGCTGTGCGATTTGGTAGCCCGGAGAAGGCGCAACGCGGCGCCCTCTGTGCGCTCCCTGCGCCATGAGAGCCATAACGCAGAAGAAATATCGGGAGCGCAATGTGCTCTGAGTTAACGCAAAACAACCGTTTTTCCCGGACCAAAATAGTTGCAAACCGATAACCATATCTACGTCGGCATATGATCTGTAGGCCCGCGCAAGCGTAGCGCCGCCGGGCAATAACCGCGGGTAAAGAGCCAATTTCGCGCCGGATGGCGGCTGTGCCTTATCCGGCCTACCTGTTCGTGCGACCTGCCTTTAATGTATCCACTACGCTGGCTGAAACTGCCGATGTTGGCGGCCTCAAAATTGCTGAGGCGTTCCCGGCAGGCCGCATAAAAATAACGATGGGCTATTGCCTGTCGATATGGAACGGAAAAGACCTCTGATATGTGTCCAAAAAGACTAGATCACTACAGCTTTTCTCAAGCTAAAAAGTTGCCAACCGATAACAGTATCTACGGTCCTGAATCTGCCGCTCCTGGCCATTTATGAAGTATTAAAAAAGCGACCGACGCCTCAGTTTGCGAGCCATTGCCCGGAAAAATGTCATAAATCCGTCACAATGAGGGCGATGATAATAATTGATTGAGGATGAAGGGATGAAAAAACGTCTACTCGCCGCCGCGGTGGCCGGGGCCGTGCTGTTATCCGCCGGCGCGCAGGCGCAGGATGCGACAGCGCCAGAGGGATATCAGTTGCAGCAGGTACTGATCATGAGCCGTCACAACCTGCGCGCGCCGCTGGCCAACAACGGCAGCGTGCTGGAGCAATCGACGCCGAAATCCTGGCCGCAGTGGGATGTCCCCGGCGGCCAACTGACCACCAAAGGCGGCGTGCTGGAAGTTTACATGGGTCATTACATGCGTGAGTGGCTGGCGCAGCAGAAGCTGGTGACCAGCGGCGAGTGCCCGCCGGAAAAGGCGGTGTACGCGTATGCTAATAGCCTACAGCGCACCGTCGCCACCGCGCAGTTCTTTATTACCGGGGCCTTCCCCGGTTGCGGCGTGACCGTACATCATCAGGCGCAAATGGGCACCATGGATCCAACTTTTAACCCGGTGATTACCGATGACTCTGCCGCCTTCGCGCAAAAAGCGGTACAGGCGATGGAAAAAGAGCGGCAGGGGATGCAGTTGGCCGAGAGCTATAAGCTGCTGGAAGAGATGACCGACTATCGCAATTCGCCCTCCTGTAAAGAGAAACACGTCTGCTCGCTTAGCGATGGCAAAGATACGTTTAGCGCGAAGTATCAGCAGGAGCCGGGCGTGTCCGGGCCGCTGAAGGTCGGCAACTCGCTGGTTGATGCCTTCACTTTGCAATATTACGAAGGCTTCCCGAAAGATCGGGTGGCGTGGGGCGAGATCGGCAGCGATAAGCAGTGGCAGGTGTTGTCGAAGCTGAAAAATGGCTATCAGGACAGCCTGTTTACTTCGCCGGAAGTGGCGCGTAACGTCGCCAAACCGCTGGTGAAATATATCGATAACGCGCTGGTGGGCGATAGCGCTCAGGCGGCAAAGGTGACGCTGTTGGTCGGGCATGACTCCAACATTGCTTCACTGCTGACGGCGCTGGACTTTAAACCGTATCAGCTACCCGGGCAATATGAACGCACGCCAATCGGCGGCAAGCTGCTATTCCAGCGCTGGCACGATAGCGGCAGCAATCGCGATTTGATGAAGATTGAGTATGTTTATCAAAGCACCGAGCAGCTACGCAATGCTGATGCCCTCACGCTGCAATCCCCACCGCAGCGAGTGACGCTGGCGTTAAACGGTTGCCCGGTTGACGACCAGGGATTTTGCCCGCTGGAGACGTTCAAAAAGGTCATGAACGAGGCGGCGAAATAAAACAAAAAACCCGGAGCAATCCGGGTTTTGAATGTGCGCGGGAATGAACCCGCGTTTAAATGCCATCAAACGTTTTTGCGTTCGATAGTCTGCTCGCCCCAGAACAGGCTGTCTTTGTCGGTTTTGGCGAAAGCCAGCGGCAGCACTTCATCGCTGCCTTCTTCCCAAATCTTCTCTGCCAGTTTTTCGTCGTAATTCGCAAGTTCGAAAATGGCTTCGGCGATTTCCAAAGAGGTATTACGTAAGCTTGCCCATTCGCCCACGTGGTGGGTCTTCGCTTCTTGATTCGGCATGCATCTCCTCCTGTTGCAGATTAGCCGTGTAATTTCACAGCCAGATTGGCCACGTGTTCGCCCTGATAGCGAGCAATGGCCAGCTCTTCCTGGCTTGGCTGACGGGAGCCGTCGCCGCCGGCGATGGTGGTTGCGCCGTATGGCGTGCCGCCGCGAACCTGGGAAACGTCAAACAGCTCCTGCGCGCCGTAGCCAATTGGCACAATGATCATCCCATGATGGGCAAGGGTAGTCCAGGTTGAGGTAATTGTCTGCTCCTGGCCGCCGCCGGTACCGGTCGAACTGAAGACGCTGGCCAGTTTGCCGTACAGCGCGCCGGAGGCCCACAGGCCGCCGGTCTGATCCAGGAAGGTACGCATTTGCCCGGACATATTGCCGAAACGGGTAGGGGTACCAAAGATGATGGCATCATACTCCGCCAGTTCCTGCGGCGTGGCGACAGGTGCATTTTGCGTTTTCCCGCCTGCTTTGCCGAATGCTTCAGCCTGCATAGTTTCCGGCACGCGCTTCACCACGACCTCAACGCCGTCTACTCTATTTGCCCCTTCGGCAACGGCGCGGGCCATGGTTTCGATGTGTCCATACATTGAATAATAAAGCACCAGAATTTTAGCCATTTGCA
>CABUCP010000476.1 GCA_902490055.1 uncultured Klebsiella sp.
TAGCCAATATCTATACTCAATCGATCTATCGGCGAATAAGTAACCCCGGCGCCAAGTGACCAGGCCAGGTTATTCTGGGTGCTGGTGGCATATTCACGGGACGTATTTCCCTGCCAGCCGCCGGCTTTCACTTTTGCAATCCCCAGGCCACCGGTACCGTATAACGACAGATGATAACCGAGGTCAAAATCGCGATAAATATTCAGCATCAACCGTTCGCTTTTCAACTGCAGATGGTTATAGCTGGTGGGGAAAGCAGTAGAACCGCTGGTAAATTCCGTCTTCTGCCGGAATGTATATTCACCCTCGGTACGCCAGCCGTTGCCGTATTGATAACCCATCGCCAGCGAGGCGCCGCCGAGGCGATCTTTATCTTTGCCGTCGACGAACTGGCCAACGCCGGGACGGCTGCTGGTGTTTTGATCGCTGGCGTGCTGTTCGCTATACACGTATTTCGCTGAGGCATAATAGCCTTCATCACCGTTGCCCGCCGCGGCATTGGCGGCCGCAGGGATGAAGGCCAATGCCAGTAAACCCGTTTTATTGTTCATTGTGTTTCCTGCGGAGGATTAACCGGCGTTCAATTCGCTTTCGATAGCTTTTAGCCCGGCAAACGCGCAGGCCTCATCGAAATTCCCTCCCGGTGCGCCGCCGACGCCGACCGCGCCGATCACCTGATCGCCAACCTTCACCGGTACGCCGCCGGCTAACAGCAGGAAGCCAGGAATATCGCGTAGGTTGGCAGCGCCGGCGTTGGACTGAGAACCTTTCATCACGTTACCGGTCAGGTTTTTAGTGGTCAGCGCGGTGAAGGCTTTCATACGGCTGGCTTCAACGGTGTGCGGGCCGGCGTTGTCCATTCTTTTCATCAACAGCGGCGTGCCGGAACGGTCGACAAGGGTAACGGCAACGTTGTAGCCCTCTTTGGCGCAGGACTGTAGCGTGCTTTGCGCGACTTTATCAGCGAGTTCAACGGATAAATTTTTCTGGCTCAGTACGCCCGTGGCGGCGCCGGCGGTAGAAACCATACTGCCCAGCAGGATGGCGCTAAAAAGGATACGTTTCATGGTGAAGCTCCGTCGTTTTGAGTGGCGATAGGCCAATACTAAGGAGCGAAGAGGAGAGCGACTATTGCCGCGAATACTTAACTGTCCAGGTATTTTTACTTAGACGCGGCGGCGATATCGCCATATATCTTTAGCAGCTTAGGCAGTGAATTAACGTCAAGTTTGCTAAAAATATTGGCCCGATGCGCTTCGACGGTGCGCGGCGAGAGCGAGCAGAGGCGGGCGATTTCTTTGCTGGAATATCCCTGGATCAATTGCTGCAGCATCTCATTTTCACGGGCGGTGAGGGTGGCCAGTTTTACCTGCAGCGGCCGTTGTTTTTGTTGCGCCGCGAGGCGAGCTTTCTGCTGCGCCATTGCCTCGCCAACGACTTCAAACAGCAGGTCTGCATCGATGGGTTTGGTCAAAAATTCAAACGCGCCATTTTTAAAGGCACGACGGCATAAATCAATATTACCGTGCCCGGTCATAATAATTACCGGCAAGTTAAGGCCCTGTTGGATCCACTCATCGAGCAGCGTCAGCCCGGTTTTACCCGGCATGCGGATATCCAGTAGCATACAGCCGGTTAACTCTGCGAGATCTCCCGCCCGCTGCTGAAATGACAACGCGCTGTCGCAAGCCTGGGTTTGCCAGCCAACGGTTGAGAGCAGCAGGCTTAGCGAGTCGCGAATTGCCTCGTCGTCATCAATTAACCAGATGTACTGTTCCATTATTTTCCTCTTGTTGCAGCGGAAACCATAGCCGGAAACAGGCGCCATGTCCTGGAATATTACTCGCGTCGATGGTGCCATTAAGACGCTGAACAAGGGTATCGGTGAGTGCCATTCCCAGTCCAACGCCGTCGGCACGGGTGGTATAAAACGGCATAAATACCTGTTCAAGCGCTTCAGAAGATAAACCGGGACCGCCGTCGGTTAGCGTCAAGCCAATCCCGCCATCAATTTGTTCAGCTTGCAGATGAAGCCAGGCGCTGCCGGGGCGATTAGCACTTTGCGCCTGAATGGCGTTGCTGGCGATGTTATGCAGGATTTGCTCCACCCACAGCGGCGGCGCCAGCAGAGGAGGGAGGTCCTGTGGAATATGACTGGAAAGGCGAACTTTAGCGGCGCGGATTTCGTTATCCAGTAATTCGCAAACACGCAGCCATAGCGGTGCGAGATCTACCGACTGATATTCAGCGCGTCTGCTGGTTAACTTGAGGCGAAACTGGCTGAGCAGGGCGTCAATGCGTTTGATCTGTACCACGGCGGCATCAAGCAACTCCGGAACCCGTTGAGGATCCTGTTGGTTTATCAGGCGAACCGCTGCCTGGTTATAGCTCATGATCGCGGTCAGCGGCTGGTTGAGCTCGTGAACGATGCCAGCCGCCAGTTCCCCCATGGTATTAAGACGAGTGAGTTCAGCATAGCGGGAGCGAAGATCGGCGATATCCCGTCGGCGCTTATTAGCTTGATACTGGCCCAGGAGATAGATAACCAGCGCCCAGAACAGCGCCGGCGAAAGTATCAGCCACCACGGGAGTTGGAACCACTGTGGGTTATCGCCGGCGCTAATCAGCAGCGGTTGCGTGGGACTGGCGACGGTTTTCTCCCAACGCCACCAGGTAGGCGGCGAGGCGTTGCCTTCCTCAAATAGCGTGGAAGCGTTCCAACTGATGGCGAGGTGTTTGAACATCTTCTTTTCATCAAGGCCATTAAGGAGGGTGTTCAAATCAATCAGCAGGGAAATACCCGGAAGATTTAGCCAGTAGCGGGCGCGGCTTTCGGCGACGATGGGCAGACGCGGCTCCAGAGCATTGTAGCGGCGCCATTGCACGATCTGCGGCAGGATCCGCTGCACTTCCCCCGCGTTTTGGCTAGCCGGCAGCAGGGGGATGATGGCGTCGTGCTGCGACACCTTCACCGTGATTTCGCGGTACAGAATGCGGAAATCCGCCGAGCGTGCTTCATATTGCTGTTGTAAAAACCAGGCGCCAATCCCCGTCGCGCTAAGCAGCGTGAGAACCAACCAGCAGATGGCTTTTATCATACTAAGTCCTTGTATTGGCGCCGGGTAAAAGGGTTTTTAGTATGA
>CABUCP010000477.1 GCA_902490055.1 uncultured Klebsiella sp.
GTTTCTTATCGAAAAACTCCATATCAACAATGGTATAGAGCGTGAATTTGAGTTTATCGGACAGATGCCACGCACCGTTAACGCCCATCACCGGAATGTGTTTCGGTAGCCGCGAGAAGTTAATATCGCGCGTTGAAGGGCCGGTTGCCGTAAGCAGCACTTCGCCCTGCATACTATTGCGCAACGAGGTTAAATCGACCAGAGGGACAGATTTACCTTTGTATTGTAAGGCGCAAATATCGCCGCTTGCGGCCCGACGGATCTTGACCCACGGCCACAGGTTTTCATTATGGCGATAGGCGCGCGGGCGGGTATAGCGATAGATTTGCTTAAACAGTGATCCCATTACACCAGTCCCTGCGCTTGCAGCTGTTGCTGAATATACCCGGCGGTAATGTCGCCAGTACTGCTGCCGTTTGGCGGACGAACGATATGCTGGTTTTTACCATAGCCGCCAATCAGCCCCGGGTCCGTTGGGCCGTAGAGCGTGAAATTCGGTTTATCGAGCGCCGCGGTCAGATGGCTCAGGCCAGTATCGACGGAAACCACGCCGCGTGCGCCGGCCAGAATCTGCGCCACTTGCTCAAGGCTCATACGCGGTAGCACGTCAACGTTATCGCGACCTTCCGCCAGACGTTTCGCCCGGGCTTCCTCGTGCGGCGCCCCCCACGGCAGCTTAATCCGTACGCCGGTATCGGCCAGCAGATCAAGGAGTTCTTGCCAGCGCGCTTCCGGCCAGTGTTTGTCATCGCGGGTGGTGGCGTGCAGGAATACCAGATACGGCTGCGCAGTGGCATCGTCCGGGCGAATAAAGTGGCGCGCGATGGCGTAATCGCCCTGCGTTTGCGGCCGTTCATAGCCCAGGCTTTTGGCAAATAGTTCGCGCGTGCGCTCTACCGCATGCTGCTGGACGGCAATATGGTGGCGACGGTTGTAGAACAGGCTCGCCAGCGGTTCGCGGGCGGATTGCCAGTCCATGCCGTGTTTAATACCGTGCGCCAGGCGGGTGACCAGCGCCGCGCTTTTCACCAGCCCCTGGGCGTCGATGACAGCATCGTAGTTGACCGCCTGGACGGCCTCGCGAAAGGCTTTTCTTTCGGCTTTGATCGGCGCGGAGAACCAGGCTTTACGCCAGCGGCGAATCGCCACTGGAATAACCCGGTCTACGGTTTCATGCCATGAAGGGATCTGCGCGAAGCCCTCTTCAACCACCCAATCGAAACGGATGCCGGAAATAGCCTGCGCGGCGTCGGTCAGCGCGGGCAACGTGTGTAGCACGTCGCCCATGGAGGAGGTTTTTACGATCAATACCCGCATCCGTTACGCTTCCTCTTGCTCGGTTTTTTCCGTCAACAGTTCGTTCAACTCTTGCAGGACGCGCTCCGGGGTAATATCGATCAGGCTCTGATGATAGCCTTCGGCGGCATCGCCTTTACGCACTTTGTGATAACCGCTAATCAGGCGAATAACCCGCGCTTTATGCGACAGCGGCGGGGTAAAGTCCGGGCTGCTCGGGCCATACAGCGCGACCAGCGGGCGGTCCAGCGCGGCGGCGACGTGCATCAGCCCTGAATCGTTACTGACCACGGCTTTACAGGCGGCAATCAGAATGACAGCTTGCTCCAGCTGGGTTTCACCGGCCAGATTGCGGCACCAGGCCTGCTGCTCGGTGCTGAGCGCGGCGATGATCTCTTTACCCGCGTCGTTATCTTTTGCCGAGCCAAAGAGTACGACCTGATAGCCATCGTCGATAAGCTGTTTCGCCAGCGCGGCGTAGTGATAGTGCGGCCAGCGTTTTGCCGGGCCGAATTCAGCGCCGGGACAGAAACCGATCATCTGGCGGTCAGCGGAGAGATTAAAGGCGCTACAGGCCTGCGATTTTTCGCCTTCATTGACCTGCAGTTGCGGCCACAGCAGCGGCTGCGGCAGATCTTTAGCGCAGCGCATCACGCCGTTGTCATAGGCCAGCGCCACGTAACGCTCTACCATCAGCGGCCAGGCGTCTTTATCCAGCACGCGGGCGTCGTTGAGTAGCCCGTAGCGCATCTCGCCGCGCCAGCCGGTGCGCAGTGGGATATTGGCAAAGAAAGGCACTAATGCGGATTTAAACGAGTTCGGCAGCACGTACGCGCGATCGTAACGACGTTCGCGCAGGCTGTGGCCGAGTTTGCGGCGCTCGCCGATAGCCAGAGCGCCGTGGCCCAGCGGCATGGCGATTGCTTCGTTGACTTCCGGCATGCGCGATAACAACGGACGGCACCAGGCCGGCGCCATCACGTCGATAATCGCCTGGGGATAGCGCGCCCTGAGCGTACGATAAAGACTTTGCGACATCATCATGTCGCCCACCCATGACGGGCCGATCACCAGTATCTTCATTCATTTCATCCTTCAAGCTGTCTCTGCGTTGGCTGCCTTCGTTCACTTCAGTCACATAGTTATCCTATGTTCCTGAAGATTCACTCAGTTGCCGCCTTGATACTGCTCGAATGATTTTATGAATTCGCATGATTGTCGCGATTAAGCCAGGCCATATATTCCGTTACGCCTTCGGCCACGGTCTTAAACGGTTTGTCGTAGCCCGCTTTGCGCAGGTTAGTCAGATCGGCCTGAGTGAACGCCTGGTAGCGGCCTTTCAGTTTGTCCGGGAACGGGATGTACTCGATGCTGCCTTTTTTATGGAAAGCCAGCGTTGCGTCGGCGACGGCCTGGAAGGATTCCGCGCGGCCGGTGCCGAGGTTGAAGATCCCGGAAACGCCGTTTTCCCAGAACCACAGGTTAACGGCGGCAACGTCGCCAACGTAGACGAAGTCGCGCTTGAAGCCGTCGCTGCCTTCAAACAGTTTCGGACTTTCGCCATTATTCAGCTGGGTATTGAGATGGAAAGCTACGCTTGCCATGCTGCCTTTGTGGCCTTCACGCGGTCCGTAAACGTTGAAATAGCGGAAGCCGACGATCTGCGAATCCGCTTCCGGCAGGATCTGACGGACGTATTCGTCGAACAGGAATTTGGAGTAGCCGTAGACGTTGAGCGGCTTTTCAAACTCGCGGGATTCGATAAAGTCGCTGGTGCGCCCGCCGTAGGTGGCTGCGGAAGAGGCGTACAGGAACGGAATTTCACGCTCCAGACAGTAGTGCAGTA
>CABUCP010000478.1 GCA_902490055.1 uncultured Klebsiella sp.
TGATAACCACAAAGAAGGAAAAACCACGCTTTTTCCTTCTTTGTCAGCAGTCTGACGGGGCGCCGCTTGTGCCCCGTTTTCTCCTCTGCGACAATAGCGTTTTTCTCTAGCGACTCTCATGATTGATAACGCTGTCCTTCGCCTTCGCGCCGAACGTCTCGCGCGCGCTACCCGGCCTTTTCTTGCTCGCGGCAACCGTATCCGCCGCTGTCAGCGCTGCCTGCTGCCGCTCAAGCAGTGTCTGTGCGCGACGCTGACTCCAGCGCCTGCCGACAGCCGCTTTTGTCTGGTGATGTTCGACACTGAACCGATGAAACCCAGCAATACCGGGCGTCTTATCGCTGACATTCTGCCGGACACCGCCGCGTTTCAATGGTCGCGCACCGAGCCGCCGCAGGCGCTGCTTGATCTGGTCGCCAACCCCGATTATCAACCCATGGTCGTCTTTCCGGCCTCTTATGCCGGTGCGGATCGTCAGGTGCTGAGCGCCCCGCCAGGCGGTAAGCCGCCGCTGTTTATTATGCTCGACGGCACCTGGACGGAGGCGCGGAAAATGTTCCGCAAAAGCCCATATCTCGATGCGCTGCCGGTTATCTCCGTCGACCTGTCGCGCATCTCCGCCTACCACCTGCGCGAGGCCCACGCCGACGGCCAGTACTGTACGGCGGAAGTGGCGATCGCGCTGCTGGATTTAGCCGGTGACGCGCAGGCCGCCGCCGCGCTTGGCGAACATTTTAGTCTGTTCCGAAGCCGGTATCTGGCGGGAAAAACGCAGCATAAGGGTAGTATCACAGCACAACAGGCAGAAAGCGTTTAAAATCATTCGGTCACTGGGGAGCAAAGGAGACCGGTATGAGCCAACGAGGCCTGGAAGCACTGCTGCGGCCAAAGTCGATCGCCGTTATTGGCGCATCAATGAAACCGCAGCGCGCGGGCTATTTAATGATGCGCAATCTGTTGGCCGGCGGTTTTAACGGCCCGGTCCTACCGGTTACCCCCGCATGGAAAGCGGTACTTGGCGTACTGGCATGGCCGACAATCGACAGTCTACCGTTCACGCCGGATCTGGCGGTACTCTGTACCAACGCCCGGCGCAACCTTGAATTGCTCGAGGCCCTGGGGCAAAAAGGGTGTAAAACCTGCATCATCCTCTCTTCCCAGCCCGATCAGTACCCGGCGCTACTCGACTGCGCCGCTCGCTATCAGATGCGCCTGCTCGGCCCCAACAGCCTGGGGTTGCTGGCGCCGTGGCAAGGCCTCAATGCCAGCTTCTCGCCGGTGCCTATCCAGCGCGGCAAGCTGGCGTTTATCTCACAGTCCGCCGCGGTCTCTAACACTATTCTGGATTGGGCGCAGCAGCGCGAGATGGGGTTCTCTTACTTTATCGCGCTGGGCAATAGCCTTGATATTGACGTCGACGACCTGCTTGATTTTCTCGCCCGCGACAGTAAAACCAGCGCGATTCTGCTCTATTTGGAACATCTCAGCGATGCCCGGCGCTTTGTCTCCGCCGCCCGTAGCGCCTCGCGTAATAAACCGATCCTGGTGATTAAAAGCGGCCGCAGCCCGGCGGCGCAGAAGCTACTGCACGTCAACGCTGGGATGGATCCCGCGTGGGATGCCGCCATCCAACGTGCCGGGTTACTGCGAGTGCAGGACACGCACGAATTATTTTCCGCCGTTGAAACCCTCAGCCATATGCGTCCATTGCGCGGCGAAAAGCTGATGATTATCAGCAACGGCGCAGCGCCGGCAGCGCTGGCGCTGGACGAGCTTTGGCTACGCAACGGTAAACTCGCCACGCTCAGCGAGGCAACCA
The DNA here is from genome assembly GCA_902490055.1 of uncultured Klebsiella sp. GTDB lineage: Bacteria > Pseudomonadota > Gammaproteobacteria > Enterobacterales > Enterobacteriaceae > Klebsiella. Next base: position 1,820 of record CABUCP010000478.1, read on the forward strand.
GTGAACAGCTCAGGCAGGCGTTACCGGCCGGCGTCGATATTGCTAACCCTTTAGATCTCCGTGATGACGCCAGCAGCGAACATTATCTAAAAGCGCTGAATGTCCTGCTGGATAGCCAGGACTATGACGCACTGCTGGTTATCCACTCGCCCAGCGCCGCCGCACCGGGTACCGAAAGCGCGTTGGCGCTAATCGATGCCCTGAAACGCCATCAACGTGGAAAATATGTCACGGTACTGACGAACTGGTGTGGAGAATACTCTTCCCAGGAAGCGCGGCGGCTATTTAGCGAGGCCGGTATTCCCACCTACCGCACGCCGGAGGGCACCATTACCGCCTTTATGCATATGGTCGAATACCGGCGCAACCAAAAGCAGCTGCGGGAAACGCCGGTGCTTTCCGATACGCTGACCGCCAATACCGCAGAAGCCCACACCCTACTGCAGCGCGCGCTCAGCGAAGGCGCTACCTCGCTGGATACCCATGAAGTCAGTCCGGTGCTGCGCGCCTATGGCATTCATACGCTACCGACCTGGATCGCCGCCGACAGCGCCGAAGCGGTACACATCGCCGAACAGATTGGCTACCCGGTAGCGTTGAAACTGCGCTCGCCGGATATCCCGCATAAATCGGAAGTTCAGGGCGTCATGCTCTACCTGCGTACCGCCGCGGAAGTTCAACAGGCAGCGAACGCGATCATCGACCGCGTGAAAATGACCTGGCCACAGGCCCGCATCCACGGTCTTTTGGTGCAAAGCATGGCCAACCGCGCCGGGGCGCAGGAACTCCGCGTGGTCGTCGAGCACGATCCGCTCTTCGGCCCGCTGATTATGCTTGGCGAAGGCGGCGTCGAATGGCGGGCCGAAAACCAGGCCGCGGTCGCTCTGCCGCCGCTGAATATGAATCTGGCGCGCTATCTGGTCATCCAGGCCATCAAGAGTAAAAAGATCCGTGGACGCAGCGCGCTACGCCCGCTGGATATTCCCGGGCTCAGCCAGCTGCTGGTACAGGTCTCTAATCTGATCGTCGATTGTCCGGAGATCCAGCGCTTAGATATTCATCCCCTGCTCGCCTCCGGCAATGAATTCACCGCGCTCGACGTTACTCTAAGCCTGGCGCCATTTAGCGGCGATAGTGAAAGCCGACTGGCGATCAGGCCTTACCCGCAGCAGCAAGAAGAGTGGGTGGTGATGAAAAACGGCGAACGCTGCCTGTTCCGGCCAATCCTGCCGGAAGATGAACCCCAGCTGTTAGCCTTTATCGAAAAGGTAACCAAAGAGGATCTCTACTATCGTTACTTCAGCGAGA
>CABUCP010000479.1 GCA_902490055.1 uncultured Klebsiella sp.
TTGTTTACAGACTATTTCACAGTTAATTCCACTGTCTTCAGCGGTGTTTTATCGAGTAAATAATCGTTTAAAACCCGAAAACTATATATTGCATAATATTTCGGATAATACCCACCAACAATATCTGGATAGCTTCCAGCCGTTGGATCCGCATCTACCGGCGCATTTTAGCCACCAGAGCACCACCATGGCGGCGATGACGCCGCGGCTCTGCGACCGCAACCGGCATTACTATCATGAATTTATGTTGCCGAATAACGTGCGCGACATGACCGAAATCTTTATTCGCCGCGAACGGCGGATTATTGCCGGGATCTCGCTGATGCGCGACATCCCTTTTTCCAGCGAAGAGCGCCTGCGGGCACAGGCGGTGCTGCCGCTGGTAGAGCTGGCAATCCGCGATTTCCTGCAAGAAGAAGATGCACTGCCCGCTATCCTGACGGCAAAAGAGCGTGAAATCGTCGGCATGGTGCGCGAAGGGGCCAGCAATAAGTTGATTGCCCGCCAGCTGGATATCTCGCTATCAACGGTGAAAACCCACCTGCGCAATATTTTCGCCAAAACCGAAGTCGTCAATCGTACTGAACTCGTTTCCCGAACCTGGATGCCTGCCGCTCAGCGTACGTTGCATCTGTAATCTGACTATCGCATCCCGCGCGCGCCGTGGCAGCACGGCGTTTTCCTGATGCCTGTGGGTATCACTCCCTGGATAGCCGTCCGGGGGGAGGCTTTTTTGACTGGAGCACGCCCTACGATGTCGAGTACCCCTCTTACTGATAATGCGCTTTCCCGGCCGGCGGGGCTGGTGGTGTCGCTACGTTTACTGGCGGCGATTGTTATTTTTGCCGCCATTGCGCCGGGAATTTTAATGACCGCGCCGGCGGTGGCGGCGCAGCTGGCCAGCGAATGGCACCTAAAACCGGGACAAATCGGCTGGCTCTTCTCGGCGGAACTCGGCGCGATGAGCCTGGCGACGCTGCCGGCGTGGTGGTGGATGAGCCGCCTCGACTGGCGACGGGTTGCCCTCGCGGCCGGCGTCGTTTTTCTGATCGCGAATCTCGCCTCGGCGGCGACGACCCAGTATGAGTCGCTGCTGGCGGCGCGCTTTATCGCCTCGCTGGCGGGTGGCACGCTAATGATTCTGTGCATCAGTTGCGCCGCAGGAACGCCGAATCCATCGCGGGTCTACGCATTTTGGGTGCTGGGGCAACTGCTGTTGGGGATGCTTGGCCTGCTGGTATTGCCCGGTCTGTTCGTCTCCTTTGGCCTGAAGGTGGTTTATCTGATCCTCGCCGCCATCATGCTTTGCTGTTTACCGCTGGTATCCGCCTTCCCGCCGCGTTTTCAACCGATCACGGCTCTCCGTCGCCAGCCGTCGGCGGCGTCGTGGCGTAAGGCGTTGGCGGTGCTGGCGGTGCTGGCCTTCTACATTAGCCTCAGCGCGGTATGGACTTTTATCGGCACCATCGGCAGCGCGGCGGGGCTCAGTCCTACTCACGTCGGCATGGTGCTGGCGGCGGCAACGGTATTCGGCATCATCGGCGCCGGCGGCGCGGCGCTACGCGGAACCCAGCGCCCGGACCGGCTGGCGGTGTGGTTGGGCTACGCGCTACTGATTACCAGCGTCCTGTTACTGATAGGCCATCCGCTGCTGGTGCGCTACGCCATCGCGGCGCTGCTGTTTAAATTCACCTGGACTTTCGTGTTGCCCTTTATCCTCGCCCGCGTGGCCGGGCTTGATAATAACGGACGGTTGATGAACAGCATTAATCTGGTGATCGGCGGCGGAATGGCGGCCGGTCCGGCGCTCGCGGGCGCCTTACTGCAGCATTTTGCCAGCGCCGACCCGCTGCTGGCGGCGGCAGGCGTCTGCGCGCTGCTGTCACTGATTTTGATTGCGGCGGCGTCGTCTGCCGGAAAAGACTTAGCCAACGGGAGGATAGAGTGAAAAGAAAAACCGGTTTCTTCTTTGATGAACGTTGTTTCTGGCACAGTACGGGTCTGCACGCGGTGACGCTGCCGGTCGGCGGCTGGGTGCAGCCACCGGCCGGCGGCGGCCATGCGGAATCGCCGGAGACCAAAAGGCGGATGAAAAATCTGATGGACGTCTCCGGACTGACGCCGCAGTTGGAACTACGCAGCGCGGCGGCGGCGAGCCTGGAAGACCTGCAGCGGATCCACCCGGATAGCTACCTTGAGCGCTTCAAGGCGATCAGCGATAACGGCGGCGGCCTGCTCGGCAAAGAAGCGCCGCTGGGGCCGGGGAGCTATGAAATCGCCTGTCTTTCCGCCGGGCTGGCCTGCGCCGCCGTCGAAGCAGTACTTAAAGGTGAGCTGGATAACGCCTACTCGTTGTCGCGCCCGCCGGGGCACCACTGCCTGCCGGACCAGTCAATGGGCTTTTGCTTCCTCGCCAACATTCCCATTGCCGTCGAGCGGGCGAAAGCGCTGCTGGGGCTTGGCAAGGTGGCGATTATTGATTGGGATGTCCACCACGGTAACGGCACACAGCATATTTATCTGCAGCGCGATGACGTGCTGACCATCTCGCTGCATCAGGATGGCTGCTTCCCGCCGGGCTATTCCGGCGAGGCGGACCGCGGCGTTGGCGCAGGTGAAGGCTACAACATCAATATTCCTCTTTTGGCCGGGGCGGGCGACGACAGCTGGCGCTATGCGCTGGAAACTATCGTCATTCCCGCGCTGGCGCGTTTTGAACCAGAGTTGATCATTATCGCCTGCGGCTATGACGCCAACGCCATGGATCCGCTGGCGCGGATGCAGCTACATAGCGATAGCTTCCGGGCGATGACCGAACAGGTCCAGCAGGCGGCGGGAAGCCTGTGCGGCGGGAAACTGGTGATGGTGCACGAAGGCGGTTACGCCGAGTCCTACGTGCCGTTCTGCGGCCTGGCGGTGATGGAAACGCTGAGCGGAGTGCGCACCGAGGTTCAGGATCCGCTGCTGGAATTTATCCAGCAACAGCAGCCGCGCGCCGAGTTTGCGCAGTTCCAGCGCCAGGCCATCGATAAACTGGCGGAGCAGTTTGGGTTAAAATAATCCGCCCACGCTTTCCAGAGGTAGGGGGAAGGGTGAAACACCATGCTATTGTTAAAGTCCCGTGG
>CABUCP010000480.1 GCA_902490055.1 uncultured Klebsiella sp.
GCAATCATTATCACCTTCCCAAATGAACTTGATAATCATTCGCATTTTGATAGCATTAAACATAGCAAAGGCTATATTTCCAGAGGCAGAAAATGACTAGCAGTCGCGTTGAGAATAGCAGCGGTCGCGCAGCGCGCAAGATGAAGCTCGCATTGATGGGACCTGCGTTCATTGCGGCTATCGGCTATATCGATCCAGGTAACTTCGCCACTAACATTCAGGCGGGCGCCAGTTTTGGCTATCAGCTACTGTGGGTGGTCGTGTGGGCGAACCTGATGGCGATGCTGATTCAGGTACTGTCGGCGAAGCTCGGTATTGCGACCGGCAAAAACCTCGCCGAGCAGATCCGCGACCACTATCCGCGCCCGATAGTGTGGTTCTATTGGGTGCAGGCGGAAATTATCGCCATGGCCACCGACCTGGCCGAGTTTATCGGCGCGGCCATCGGCTTTAAACTGCTGCTTGGCGTTTCTTTACTACAAGGGGCGGTACTAACCGGCGTCGCCACCTTCCTGATCCTGATGCTGCAGCGTCGCGGGCAGAAACCGCTAGAAAAAGTCATTGGCGGGCTGCTGCTGTTTGTCGCGGCGGCCTACGTAATCGAACTTATCTTCTCGCAGCCAGCGCTGGCGCCGTTAACCAAAGGAATGATCGTTCCGAGTTTGCCTAACGGTGAAGCGGTATTCCTGGCCGCTGGTGTGCTTGGCGCGACGATTATGCCGCACGTTATCTATCTGCACTCGTCGCTGACGCAGAACCTGCACGATGGCTCGCGCAAAGAGCGTTATAACGCCACGCGCTGGGATGTGGCTATTGCGATGACCATTGCCGGTTTTGTGAACCTGGCGATGATGGCAACCGCCGCCGCCGCGTTCCACTTTAACGGTCATACCGGCGTTGCCGATCTCGATCAGGCTTATTTAACGCTTGAACCGCTGCTTAGCCATGCCGCCGCGACTATTTTCGGCCTCAGCCTGGTAGCCGCCGGTCTCTCCTCCACGGTCGTTGGTACTCTGGCCGGACAGGTGGTCATGCAGGGCTTTATCCGCTTCCATATACCGCTGTGGTTCCGCCGCACTATCACCATGATGCCGTCGTTTATCGTGATTCTGATGGGGTTGGACCCGACTCGCATCCTGGTGATGAGCCAGGTGCTGCTGAGCTTCGGCATTGCCCTGGCGCTGGTGCCGCTGCTGATTTTTACCAGCGACGCGCGGCTGATGGGAGATCTGGTTAATGCGCAGTGGGTGAAACGAATCGGTTGGGGGATTGTGGCGATTGTGGTGGTGCTGAATGGTTGGTTGATCGTTGGCTCGCTGATTGGTTAATCGGATAAAAAAAGGGGAGCGATTTGCTCCCCTTACAGACTGCTGACAAAGAAGGAAAAAGCGTGGTTTTTCCTTCTTTGTGGTTATCAGCCGAAAATCAATAAATTGATTTTCCATGTTTTTTATCTGGTGCAATCGGTAAGTCCAACGGTTGCATGAAGTTTGTCATCAATCTCAAAGGGGAGCGATTTGCTCCCCTTAACTATCAGTTCTATTAGTGGTGCCCGTGGCCGTGTCCACGCCCGCCGCCCGGGCCTCGGCCCCAGCCGCCGCCGCGGCGGTCGTTCCAGCCTTCGCGATAGCCGCGCTCGTAGGCGTGACCGCGGCCGCGATCCCAGCCGCGCTTATCCCAACCGCGATGCCAGCCGTTATCATGGCGATGCCAGCGGTGATCGCGCCATTCATAATTACGTCGCCAGTAATCACGGTCGCGCCAGCCGCCACCGTCCCAGTAGTTACCGTAACCGTCACGATCGCCAATTTGTAATTTAACCGATGGCAGCAGGGTGATTTCACCAGCATTGGCGATAACCGGCGCGCAGGCCAGTAGTACCGCTGCCAGAATCAGTGACCTGAACATACTCTTCTCCTCACGATCGGGTCTTATATGACCTGTTAACGAGATATTACGAGCCGGTAAAGCGCTGTAGCATCGGGTAACTCTTAAATAGCACTTTTTGCCAAAGTAAAAATGAGTTTACACCGCAAGGATCGCGTCAATGGCAACGCATTCTTCAGCGCTGAACTGACGGTTGCCTAACATGCCGACGGCATCGTCCAATTGCCCGGTTTTACTGGCGCCGATCAGTACCGAGGTGACCTTGTCTTCGCGCAGTACCCAGGCTAACGCCATCTGCGACAGCTTCTGCCCGCGCCGTTCGGCGATGGCGTCAAGCTGGCGGACTGTTTCCAGCCGCTCGGCGGTCAGCTGTTCTGGCTGTAAAAAGCGGCTAGTGCCGGCGGCGCGTGAATCGGCCGGAATGCCGTTCAGGTAGCGGTTGGTCAGTTGCCCGCCAGCCAGCGGTGAAAACGCTATACTTCCCACCCCCTCGGCCCGCAGCATCTCCAGCAGCCCGCCTTCCACCCAGCGTTCAAACATCGAGTATTTCGGTTGATGAATCAGGCAGGGGGTGCCGAGGTCATTGAGGATCTTGATGGCCTGCTGCGCCTGCTCCAGCGGATAATTTGATAACCCGACGTACAGCGCTTTCCCCTGACGTACCAGATGATCTAACGCGCACATGGTCTCTTGCAGCGGCGTCTCCGGGTCCGGGCGATGATGGTAGAAAACATCGACATACTCAAGACCCATTCGCTTCAGGCTCTGGTCAAGGCTGGCGACCAGATATTTGCGCGAACCCCAGTCGCCATAAGGACCGTCCCACATGGTATAGCCGGCCTTGCTGGAGATAATGAGTTCGTCGCGGTAGGGGAGAAAATCTTCCTTGAGGATCCGCCCAAAATTGCTTTCCGCGGAGCCCGGCGGCGGGCCGTAGTTATTCGCTAAATCAAAGTGGGTGATGCCAAGGTCGAATGCGTGACGCAGCAGCTGGCGGCTGATCTCCAGTTGTGTCTCATCGCCGAAGTTATGCCACAGGCCGAGCGAAATTGCCGGCAGCTTCAGGCCGCTGCGCCCACAGCGACGGTACTCCATGGTCTGATATCGCATGCTATTTGCCTGGTAAACCATACTTCCTCCGCAACTAAAACAGGGTGTGTATGCGTTTACACTAATCAATGTCGCAGGCGGAGTATATGGGCAAAACGCGTAAATTTTGCT
>CABUCP010000481.1 GCA_902490055.1 uncultured Klebsiella sp.
AAGGGTTCAAGTTTACTAACCCGAACGTCAAAGATGAGTGCGGTTGCGGCGAAAGCTTCCACGTATAATCGGTAATCCTAACCCCACCGCGGTTACGCTGCGCGTGGGGTTTCGTTTAGATGCTTGACCCTGAGGTTACTATGGACTATTTCACCCTCTTTGGGTTACCAGCCAGCTATACCCTCTCGCTTGAACAACTGGCTGTCCGGTATCAGGATCTGCAGCGCCAGTACCATCCGGATAAATTTGCCAGCGCGCCTGCTGCGGAACAGCTGGTTGCGGTCCAGCACTCCGCCACGATTAACCAGGCATGGCAGACTCTGCGTCATCCGCTGACCCGCGCGGAATATCTTCTGTCGCTGCATGGCTTCGACCTCGCCAGCGAGCAACATACCGTACGCGACACCGCCTTCCTGATGGAACAGCTGGAACTGCGCGAAGAGCTCGATGACATCGGCCAGGCGAAAGACGAAGCGCGGCTGGAAGCCTTTATTAAGCGGGTAAAAGCGCTGTTCGATACCCGCCACCAGTTGATGGTTGAACAATTGCATAACGAGACCTGGGATGCGGCGGCGGATACTGTACGCAAGCTCCGTTTTCTCGATAAACTGCGCAGCAGTGCTGAAGAACTCGAAGAAAAACTGCTCGATTTTTAATTTTCGGAAGCAATTATGGCCCTATTACAAATTAGTGAGCCTGGTCTGAGCGCCGCGCCGCATCAGCGTCGTCTGGCGGCGGGTATTGACCTTGGCACCACCAATTCTCTGGTTGCTACCGTGCGTAGCGGCCAGGCCGAAACTCTGCCCGATCATCAAGGCCGCTATCTGCTGCCATCGGTAGTGAACTACCACGCATCGGGCTTAACCGTCGGCTACGACGCCCGGCTTAACGCCGCTCAGGATCCCGCGAATACCATTAGCTCGGTGAAGCGGATGATGGGGCGTTCGCTCGCCGATATTCAAACCCGCTATCCGCATCTGCCGTATCAGCTGCAGGCCAGTGAAAACGGCCTGCCGATGATCAACACCGCCGGCGGTTTGCTGAACCCGATTCGCGTTTCCGCCGATATCCTCAAGGCGCTGGCCGCCCGGGCGACCGAAGCGCTGGACGGCGAACTCGACGGCGTGGTGATTACCGTTCCGGCCTATTTCGACGACGCCCAGCGTCAGGGGACCAAAGACGCGGCGCGTCTGGCGGGCCTGCACGTGCTGCGCCTGCTGAACGAACCTACCGCGGCGGCTATTGCCTACGGCCTCGATTCCGGTCAGGAAGGGGTGATTGCCGTGTACGATCTCGGCGGCGGCACCTTTGATATCTCCATTCTGCGCTTAAGCCGCGGCGTGTTTGAAGTGCTGGCCACCGGCGGCGATTCGGCCCTCGGCGGTGATGATTTCGACCATCTGCTGGCAGATTTCCTGCGTGAGCAGGCGGGCTTCAGCGACCGTAGCGATAACCGTCTGCAGCGCGAACTGCTGGACGCGGCCATCGCCGCGAAAATCGCGCTTAGCGATGCCGATGTGGCGCACGTCGAGGTCGGCGGCTGGCAGGGCGATATTAGCCGTAGCCAGTTTAACGATCTGATCGCCGCTTTGGTCAAACGGACCCTGATGGCCTGCCGCCGCGCGCTGAAAGACGCCGGCGTTGAGGCGCAAGACGTGCTGGAAGTCGTCATGGTCGGCGGTTCCACCCGCGTACCGCTGGTGCGTGAACGCGTCGGCGAATTCTTTGGCCGCACTCCGCTGACCTCCATCGATCCGGATAAAGTCGTTGCCATCGGCGCGGCGATTCAGGCGGATATCCTGGTTGGCAATAAGCCGGACAGCGAGCTGCTGCTGCTAGACGTTATCCCGCTGTCGTTAGGGCTGGAAACCATGGGTGGTCTGGTGGAAAAAGTGATCCCGCGTAATACCACCATTCCGGTGGCCCGCGCGCAGGATTTCACCACCTTCAAAGATGGCCAGACGGCGATGTCTATCCATGTGATGCAGGGCGAGCGCGAGCTGGTGCAGGATTGCCGCTCTCTGGCGCGTTTTGCGCTGCGCGGCATCCCGGCGTTACCGGCGGGCGGGGCGCATATCCGCGTCACCTTCCAGGTGGATGCCGACGGTCTGCTGAGCGTCACGGCGATGGAAAAATCGACCGGCGTGGAAGCCTCTATCCAGGTGAAACCGTCTTACGGTCTGACCGATGGCGAAATCGCCAACATGATTAAAGATTCGATGAGCTACGCCGAACAGGATATTCAGGCGCGTATGCTGGCTGAACAAAAAGTTGAAGCCGCACGCGTACTTGAGAGCCTGGAAAGCGCGCTGGCCGCCGACGCCGCGCTGTTAAGCGCCGCGGAGCGTCAGGCTATCGATGCCGCTGCGGAACAAGTTCGCGCCGCCGCGGCAGGCGAAGATGCCGACGCGATTAAAGAAGCGATTAAAAATATCGACACACAAACCCAGGATTTCGCCGCACGCCGCATGGACCAGTCGGTCCGTGTTGCGCTGAAAGGCCAATCCGTGGACGAGGTTTAAAATGCCAAAAATTGTTTTTCTGCCCCACCAGGACCTGTGTCCGGATGGCGTAGTTGTGGAAGCTGAAAGCGGTGAAACTATTCTCGATGCGGCGCTGCGTAGCGGTATCGAGATTGAACACGCCTGTGAAAAATCCTGTGCCTGCACCACCTGCCACTGCATCGTGCGTGAAGGCTTTGACTCGCTGGCGGAAAGTAGCGAAGATGAAGACGATATGCTGGATAAAGCCTGGGGGCTGGAACCTGATAGCCGTCTGAGCTGCCAGGCGCGCGTCACCGACGAAGATCTGGTCGTTGAGATCCCGCGTTACACCATCAACCACGCACGCGAGCACTAATATGGCACTGAAATGGACCGACAGTCGCGAAATCGGCGAAGCGCTGTATGACGCTTACCCGGATCTCGACCCGAAAACCGTTCGCTTTACCGATATGCATCAGTGGATTTGCTCCCTGGAAGCGTTCGATGACGACCCAAACGCATCCAATGAAAAAATTCTGGAGGCGATTCTGCTAGTCTGGTTAGACGAAGCCGAATAATTTTCGCCTCAAGCGGAAAAATTTTAACGGGCTGCCATAGGGTGG
>CABUCP010000482.1 GCA_902490055.1 uncultured Klebsiella sp.
ACCCTGTGGCCTTTCCTTGAGCAGAATCCGCGCTATCGTCAGCTCAATTTGCTGGAACGCCTGGTCGAACCGGAGCGCGTCATCCAGTTCCGCGTTGTCTGGGTAGACGATCGCAATCAGGTTCAGGTTAACCGCGCCTGGCGCGTGCAGTTCAATTCCGCGATTGGCCCGTATAAAGGCGGCATGCGCTTCCACCCGTCGGTCAACCTGTCGATTCTCAAGTTCCTTGGCTTTGAACAGACATTCAAAAACGCCCTCACCACCCTGCCGATGGGCGGCGGTAAAGGCGGTAGCGATTTCGACCCGAAAGGTAAGAGCGACGGTGAAGTGATGCGCTTCTGCCAGGCCTTGATGACCGAACTGTATCGCCATCTCGGCCCGGATACCGACGTACCGGCTGGCGATATCGGCGTCGGCGGCCGCGAAGTCGGCTTTATGGCCGGCATGATGCGTAAGCTCTCCAACAACAGCGCCTGCGTCTTTACCGGTAAAGGGCTCTCCTTCGGCGGCAGCCTGATCCGCCCGGAAGCCACCGGCTACGGTCTGGTTTACTTCACCGAGGCCATGCTCAAGCGTCACGGTCTGGGCTTCGAAGGAATGCGCGTGGCGGTATCCGGCTCCGGCAACGTTGCGCAGTTCGCTATTGAGAAAGCGATGGAATTCGGCGCGCGCGTCATTACTGCTTCCGACTCCAACGGCACCGTGGTGGACGAAGCCGGCTTCACCAAAGAGAAGCTGGCCCGCCTGATCGACATTAAAGAGCGTAGCCACGGCCGCGTTGCCGACTACGCGCGCGAATTCGGCCTGACCTATCTGGAAGGCCAGCAGCCGTGGTCAGTGCCGGTGGACATCGCCCTGCCGTGCGCGACGCAGAATGAACTGGACGTCGAGGGTGCGCAAACCCTGATCGCCAATGGCGTGAAGGCCGTAGCTGAAGGCGCCAATATGCCAACCACCATTGCCGCAACCGATCTGTTCCTCGACGCCGGCGTGCTGTTTGCGCCGGGTAAAGCGGCCAACGCCGGCGGCGTCGCGACATCAGGTCTTGAAATGGCGCAGAATGCCGCGCGTATGGGCTGGAAAGCGGAGAAAGTGGATGCGCGTCTGCACCACATCATGCTGGATATTCACCACGCCTGCGTTGAGTTCGGCGGTGAAGAGCAACAGACTAACTACGTGCGCGGCGCCAATATCGCTGGCTTCGTGAAAGTCGCTGACGCCATGCTGGCGCAGGGCGTGATTTAAACGCTAAGCTATCCCCGACGCGCGGCGTCGGGGATAATTTGCTTATTCCATCGTAATGACAACTTTCCCCAGATGATTGCCGCTATCGAGACAGGTATGCGCCTGCGCAATATCTGCCATCGGGTAGCTGGCGTAAATCATCGGCTTACATTTTCCCTGTGCGAGCAGCGGCCAGACGTGACGCTGTAACGCCTGAGCGATCTGCCTTTTTTCCTCTGCATTTCTGCCACGCATCGTTGAACCGGTCACCGTCGCCCGCTTGAGCATCAGGGCCTGAATATCGACATCATGGGCAATTCGCCCGCCCATAAAGCCGATGATAACCAGCCGGCCATCTTTCTTCAGCAGCGCCAGATTGCGATTAAAATAGGGGCCGCCCACGATATCAAGGACAACATCGACGCCTGCGCCATCGGTCAGTTGACTGATTTTCTCGGCAAAATCGTCGGTTTTGTAATTGATAGCCGTCGCGTAAGGACTCAGCGCCGCTATTTTTTCGTCCTGCCCGACGGTGGTATAAACCTTCATGCCTAATTCATGACTCAGCAGGATCGCCGTGGTGCCAATGCCGCTGGCGCCGCCGTGGATGAGTACGCTTTCGCCTGGCTGTAGCTTGCCCAGTTGAAATAAGTTCGCCCATACCGTAAAGAAGGTTTCGGGTATCGCGGCGGCCTCACTGAAGCTCAGGCCCTCAGGTATCGGCAATGTCTGGCCTGCCGGTACGGCGCAATATTCCGCATAGCCGCCGCCGTTGGTCAGCGCACAAACCTTATCGCCGGGGCGAAAATCCGTCACCTGCGCGCCGACTTTTACGACTACGCCAGCCACTTCAAGCCCGGGTACGGGCGTCACCCCTTTGGGCATCGGGTATAAACCCTGTCGCTGCAGGATATCCGGCCGATTCACGCCGGCAGCTTTAACCTGAATGAGTACCTCGTTATCGCCCACAACGGGCATATCGCCGTCTTCAATCTGTAATACCTCCGGGCCCCCCGGTCGGGTAATGGCAATATATTTCACTGCTCTCTCCTCATCATCAGGATTGATCGGTCAATTCGCGTATTCATCCAGCATGGCTTTGGCTGCCAGTTGACCCAGCGCATTCGCCGCAAAAGGACTGTCTCCGGTCAGCACTTTGCGATCCTGATGCACGCTGCCTTTGATATCGGTATTCACAATCTTGAGGCCCATTTCTTTTAACGCTTCGCCAAAATACCAGGTCAGGTGGCCGGGCATATAGCCAATATCCGGAGTCTGTTTATCCGCGGAATCCGGGAAAGCGCAGATGGCATAGCCGTTTAGAGGATTCTCACCCTGGCGTAGCGCAAGGAAAGCCGCCGGGCCGTGACATAGCGAGATAACAAATCGGTCATAACGCAGCGCCCAACGCAGCGTTTCGGCAACGGCTTCGCTCTCCGGCAGACCAATAAGCGCCCCGTGGCCTCCGGGAATAAATACCGCCGCATAGTCGCTATCCGGCCCCAGTTGCGCCACGACGTCAGAAAGCACCCGCGGCTGGCGGAACTGCGGCAGATAATGCTGGAAGAACGGCATAATTTTCCGATCTTCGCGCGGCATCGCCCAGTATTCAAATTTGGCCATCTGCCCGGAGAGCGTGGCAATTTCAAATTCGAAACCCGCGGCGTGCAGGTGGTACATTGGCAACAGCGTTTCTACCGGATGATTACCGGTTGAAAAGAGCGTGCCATTATCGGTAGGCAGGTAGCGTTCATCGGCGGCGATAAGCAATACTTTGCGCCGCCCGCTATAGCGTGATGCATATTCAGCGCCGCTGAGGTCGGAAACCGAACGGGTAAATTGGCTAAGGGAATAGGCTGAAGGGAAAAAAGCATTGTCTT
>CABUCP010000483.1 GCA_902490055.1 uncultured Klebsiella sp.
GCTACGGGCGCAATCCATTACAATGTGGATCCTTTTATATGATGCTTGATGCGTCACACGAATGAGGAAGCACAATGAATCGTCGCGCAGGTAAGCCCATAACTAAAAAAGTGACGCAGCTGGTTAATGTCGAAGAACACGTTGAAGGGTTCCGTCAGGTGCGCGAAGCGCATCGCCGTGAGCTGATTGACGACTATGTAGAGCTGATTTCCGATCTGATCCGCGAAGTGGGAGAAGCGCGGCAGGTGGATATGGCCGCGCGTCTTGGCGTTTCGCAGCCGACGGTGGCGAAAATGCTCAAGCGTCTGGCGAGTGTCGGCCTGATCGAACAGATCCCATGGCGCGGGATCTTCTTAACGCCGGAAGGCGAGAAACTGGCCCATGAAAGCCGCGAGCGTCATCAGATCGTCGAGAACTTTCTACTGGCGATTGGCGTAAGCCAGGAAATTGCCCGCCGCGACGCGGAAGGGATGGAGCACCACGTCAGCGAAGAGACGCTGGCGCAATTTAAACTGTTTACTGCGAGATTACACGGAGAATGAGTCTCCCCTTTGTGCAGTCGCTGGCCCGCGACCGTTTCCTGCATTTGCTGCTGATTATCGCCGTTATCCTTAGCCTGTTTGTCCCATTTGCGCCGCAGCGCTGGGGGCGGGCTATCGACTGGCATACCATCATCACGCTGAGCGGGTTGATGCTGCTGACCAAAGGGATTGAACTGAGCGGCTATTTTGACGTGCTGGGGCGCAAAATGGCGCGCCGTTTCGTTACCGAGCGCCAGTTGGCCATCTTTATGGTCCTGGCCGCCGCGCTGCTGTCGACCTTCCTCACTAACGACGTGGCATTGTTTATCGTCGTCCCGCTCACGTTAACGCTTAAAAAATGGTGCGCCATTCCGGTGAACCGGCTGATTATTTTCGAAGCGCTGGCGGTGAATGCCGGCTCGTTACTCACGCCTATCGGCAATCCGCAGAACATCTTGCTGTGGGGGCGCTCCGGGCTTTCCTTCCCGGCTTTTATCGGCCAGATGCTGCCTCTGGCGGCGGCGATGATGGTGACGCTACTGGCGCTGTGCTGGTGCTGCTTTCCCGCCGCGCGGCTGCACTTCCAGAGCAGTGATAAAGCGCCGGAGTGGCGGCCAAAGCTGGTGTGGGGCTGCCTGGCGCTGTATCTGATCTTTCTGGCGGCGCTGGAGATGAAGCAGGAGCTGTGGGGGCTACTCGTGATCGCCGTCGGTTTCTTGCTGCTGGCGCGCGCGGTCATCGTTAATGTCGACTGGTCGCTGCTGCTGGTGTTTATGGCGATGTTTATCGACGTGCATCTGCTGACCCAACTGCCGGTGCTGCAGCAGTGGCTGAACGGCGTTGGCCAGCTTTCTCCCGGCGGGCTGTGGCTAACGGCCATCGGCCTGTCGCAGTTTATCAGCAATGTGCCGTCTACCATTCTGCTACTCAACTATGTGCCGCCAACCACGCTATTAGCCTGGGCGGTGAACGTCGGCGGCTTCGGTTTGCTGCCGGGATCGCTGGCTAACCTGATCGCGCTGCGAATGGCGGGCGACCGGCGTATCTGGTGGCGTTTTCATCTTTATTCCATTCCGTTGCTCATCTGGGCGGCGCTCATCGGGTACGCCATGCTCGCGCTGTGGCGCTGATTTTCAGAGGATTGGGCAAGAAACTGGCAGGAACACCCCATTCGCGATAACGAGGCTCGGGCTATAACTATCTGGCTGACGTTAATCATCCGAATGAGGACACTCCTATGCGTTATCAAAAACTGGGAAATACCGGCCTGTTTGTCTCTGAATTGTGCCTTGGCACCATGACCTTTGGCGGCGAAGAGGGGATGTGGGGAAAAATCGGCCAGCTGCGCCAGGCGGAAGCGGAACAGCTGGTGGGTAGCGCGCTTGACGCGGGCATCAACTTCATCGATACCGCCAACGTCTATTCAGAAGGACGCTCGGAGGAAATTACCGGCCAGGCGCTAAAGAATCTGAAGATACCGCGTGAAAACGTGGTGGTGGCGACCAAGGTGTTCGGCGAAACCGGCACCGCCGGGGTGAACTCGCGCGGCAGCTCACGTTTTCACATCATGGGCAGCGTGAAAGATAGCCTGCGCCGTCTGCAGCTCGATCATATCGATCTCTACCAATTGCACGGCTTCGACCCGGCGACGCCTATCGAAGAGACGTTGTTGGCGCTGGATACCCTGGTGCAGCAGGGGCACGTGCGCTACATCGGCGTTTCTAACTGGGCGGCCTGGCAAATTGCCAAAGCGCTGGGGATTGCTGAACGCCTTGGCCTCTCGCGCTTTGCTTCTCTGCAGGCTTACTACACGATTGCCGGGCGCGATCTGGAGCGCGAGCTGGTGCCGATGATGCAAAGCGAAGGTCTCGGACTGATGGTCTGGAGCCCGCTGGCGGGCGGCCTGCTGAGCGGGAAATATAGTCGCGAAGGGCAGGCGGAAGCGGGGGGACGCCGTCTGGAGTTCGATTTCCCGCCGGTTAATAAAGACCGCGCGTTCGACTGCATCGACGTGATGCGGGTAATAGCCGAAGCGAAAGGCGTCTCGGTAGCGCAGATTGCGCTGGCGTGGTTGCTGCATCAGCCGGCGGTGAGCAGCGTGATCATTGGCGCCAAACGGGCCGAACAGCTGAACGATAACATCGCCGCCACCGCGATTCGCCTCAGCGAAGAAGAGTTGCGCCAGCTTGATGCGGTGAGCGCGCTGCCGCGGGAGTATCCGGGCTGGATGCTGGAGCGTCAGGGCGAATACCGACGTAATCAGCTCGACGCGCAGTAGCTTCGTTTATATGTGCTTCTAAAGATCGCCTTGCGGCGATCTTTTTTGTTTGTACGGCTCACAGAAAACGATCCTGCTTTTGCTTCGCCGGTGGTTTTTCTGTATATGACTAGTCATATCATTTAAATGACTAGTCATATACAGAGGCGAACCATGAAAGACACACTACCGGCGGATTTTTTATGGGGTAATTCGGTTTCCAGTATGCAGACCGAAGGGGCGTGGAACGAGGGTGGCAAGGGGATGTCGGTATACGATATTCGGCAACCGGCGGAGTTCGCCTCGGACTGGAAGGTGGCGACC
>CABUCP010000484.1 GCA_902490055.1 uncultured Klebsiella sp.
TGGCCTTTTTCTTTTGTACCGCTTTTTACTACGCGTGTCGTGCTAAAAGCGCCGCAAAGGGCTCGCTATCTTCCGCTTCCACTTGCTTCTGACGCGCTATAGACGCATCGCGCTCGGCGATAAAATCATCTTCGCTTAAAATTTCCAGCGGCTCTTCGCGCAGCATCGTACGATACTGGTCGGCAAGTTTACGCCCGGTGCCGCCAATCCCTTCTTCAATCATAGAACGCAGAATGCGCGCTGAGAAAGTTAATTCCGGATCGTCGAAGCAGGCCAGCAGCTCATCGCACACGTGTTGATAGGCTTCACCGCCGTGGATGCTATCCAGCGTTTGCGCCACGCGGCGTAAATCGCGGAACAGATCTTTGCCTACCTGCGCCAGCGGGAATTGCGCGCTTTCGCAGCCAATACCCAGCGTCAGGCCAGGCTTACGGCCTTCAAGAATCACGCGATTCCAGTTAGTGCGGGTACACAGCAGCTCGCTGCTGCTCATTTCCGGCGCATCGGCCAGCACGCACCAAACCATAAACAGATCGAGGAAGCGTACCTGCTGCTCGTCCACGCCAATCGGCGAGAACGGGTTGATGTCCAGCGATCGCACTTCGATGTACTCGATACCGCCGCGCAGCAGCGCATCGGACGGCGTTTCACCGCTGCGGGTCACGCGTTTTGGACGAATCGGCGCATACAGCTCGTTTTCAATCTGCAGAATGTTGCTGTTGATCTGCCGGTGCTTACCGTCTTTCTCAAGCCCGATTTTGGCGTACTCTTCCGACGGCGTTTTAATCGCCCGCTTCAATCCTGCCACATACTCGTGCAGATCGTTAAACGTAATTCCGAGATTGCTTTGCGACTTATTGGTATATCCAAGGTCGCTCAGACGCAATGAGGTCGCGTACGGTAGGTAATACATACCGTTGGCGGTCTCTTCAAACGGCAGCGTGGTCGGTTTGCCCTGTAAGAATGAAGAGCAAATCGCCGGCGACGCGCCGAACAGGTACGGGATCACCCAGCCAAAACGGTAATAGTTACGAATTGAGCGGAAGTAGCCGGCGGAAATCGCCTCCTTGCCGCTCTCGGCGTCTTCTACGCCGCATTTCGCCTGCCAGAATGCCATCGGCAGCGAGAAGTTATAGTGCACGCCGGAAATGGTTTGCATCAGCGCGCCATAGCGGTTTTTCAGCCCTTCACGATACAGGGTTTTCAGACGCCCGACGTTAGAGGTGCCGTACTGCGCCAGTTCGATATCCTGCCCCGGCGCGATATAGCACGGCATGCTCAGCGGCCACATCCGCTCATCGCCAAGCTGGCGGGCGGTGAAGCGATGCACATCGCGCAGGAAAGTCAGCATATGATCGACGTCGCCATCCACGGGAGTAATAAACTCCAGCAGGGCCTCGGCAAAATCAGTGGTAATCCATTTGTGGGTCAGCGCCGACCCTAAAGCTAAAGGATGGCCAGTAGTGGCCAACGTGCCGTCAGCATTAACGCGCAGCGTTTCACGCTCAAGCCCGCGTTTAATGCCTTGCAGCGCCTGCGGATTTTTTTCCAGCCAGGCCAGCGCCTGTGATACGTCCGGGATCAATTTGACCTCCCGCCTGTCGAAATCGTTTGAATTAGCATAATTGTAATGGTTGAACAATCAGTCCAATTAGTGCCACCACGTCATGCCCTGAAGCGTTGCCGCCGCAATGACGATATAGCGCAACGCCTTACCAAGGCATAAGAAAAAAAGCACTGGTCCCCAGGAAATGCGCATCCATCCCGCCAGTAAACACAGCAAATCGCCTATAACAGGCGCCCAGCTCAATAATAATGTCACCGCGCCATAGCGTTTTAGCCAGCCGGTCGCCTTCTCCTGCCAGCGTGATGTCTTACGCAGCGGAAACAGGCGCCCCAGAATAACGTTAGTTACCCCTCCAAGGCTATTGCCGATTGTTGCTATTAATACCAGCATCCACGGTTGACTTACCCCCGTAAGAAGCATAGCAACCAGCACAACTTCTGAGTTGCCGGGCAGTAAGGTGGCGCTTAAAAAACTGCTGGCAAAGAGCGACAGGAGCGACAGCGGGTCGCTCACAGCAAACGCACGTCCACAACATCCATTCCCGCTCGCTTCGCCGCCTGCAGACCGAAGTCGGCATCTTCGAAGACCACGCATTGTTCCGGTGCGACGCCCATGCGCTCCGCGCATAGCAGGAAGGTATCAGGCGCGGGTTTGTGATGCGCCACGTGATCGGCGGCAATTACCGCGGAGAAGTAGTGCCGCAGGCCGAGATGCGCCAACAGCGCTTCGGCGACGGCGCTTTCGCTACCGGTGCCGACAGACATCGGGCGACGTCCGTGCCACTCTTTTACCACCTCGATAAGCGGTAACGGGCGCACGCAATCCAGCAGCATCGCTTTGACGGCGGTGGTTTTTTCCTGCGCCAGGCGATGTGGATCTAAATCAACCTGATTCAGCGCAATTATCGCCTCGGCAATACGCCAGGTTGGAGAACCGTTGAGCGCGACCATCGCCTGCTCATCGAAACGCATACCGTAACGGCCCAATACTTCGTGCCATGCCTTACGATGCGTCGGCTCGGTATCGAGGATGGTGCCATCCATATCGAAAATCAGTCCTGCGTAACGTTCGTACATCGTGTTCTCACAAACCGGATAGGGAAACGTTACTTTATCGCAAAAGGCGCGTTTTGTCGCGGGGGAGCCTAAGACAACAAAGGCGCCTGCAGGCGCCTTATTTTATACAGAGGACAGCATAAATCGTTTATTTGACTCGCAGGTCGTTCTCAACGACGCGCACGCCCTGCACGCGCCGGGTGACTTCTACCGCGCGTTGCGCGCTTTCGTTAGACGATACGAAGCCACTCAGCTGTACGCGGCCTTTAAAGGTCTGGACGCTAATTTCTGAGGATTTAATATCTTTGTCGTTAAACAATGCGCTTTTGACCTTGGTGGTGACCACGGTGTCGTCAATGTAGCCGCCGGTACTTTCTTTGGTAGACGATCCGGCACAGCCAGCCAGAGACACGGCGACCAGAAGCGTTGCGCAAAAGGCAGGTATTGCTTTGAACCATTTCATTGATTTCTCTCCTT
>CABUCP010000485.1 GCA_902490055.1 uncultured Klebsiella sp.
TCAGGTCAGACCACTTGGTTTTATCGGTTAACAGGGGAGTGTTATGAGTCAGGCATTACCGCTTATCACCCGTCAGGGCGATCGCATTGCCATTGTCAGCGGTTTACGTACCCCGTTTGCCCGTCAGGCGACGGCGTATCACGGCGTTCCCGCCGTTGATTTAGGAAAAATGGTTGTCGGCGAAATGCTGGCGCGCAGTGAAGTTCCCCCGGAAGTGATTGAACAACTGGTCTTCGGCCAGGTGGTGCAGATGCCGGAAGCGCCGAATATTGCTCGTGAAATCGTTCTCGGCACCGGCATGAATGTGCATACTGATGCCTATAGCGTCAGCCGCGCCTGTGCGACCAGTTTCCAGGCGGTGGCGAATATCACTGAAAGCCTGATGGCCGGAACCATTCACGCGGGTATTGCCGGCGGCGCTGATTCCTCCTCCGTTCTCCCTATCGGCGTCAGTAAAAAACTGGCCCGCACGCTGGTGGACGCCAATAAAGCGCGCACCCTTGGCCAGCGCCTGAAGCTATTTTCTCGTCTGCGCCTGCGCGATCTTTTACCGGTGCCGCCTGCGGTTGCGGAATACTCAACCGGCCTGCGGATGGGCGACACCGCTGAACAGATGGCAAAAACCTGGGGTATCAGCCGTGAAGATCAGGATGCGCTGGCGCTGCGTTCGCACCAGCTTGCCGCACGCGCGTGGGAAGAGGGCAAGTTGGCTGCTGAAGTGATGACGGCCTATATACCGCCTTATCGCGAACCGCTGGAACAGGACAACAATATTCGTAAAAATTCTACACTGGCAGATTACCAAAAGTTACGACCGGCGTTCGATCGTAAACATGGTAGCGTCACGGCGGCCAACAGTACCCCGCTGACCGACGGCGCGGCGGCGGTGATCATGATGACCGAATCCCGAGCCAAAGAATTAGGGCTAACGCCGCTGGGTTACCTGCGCAGCTATGCCTTTACCGCGATCGATGTCTGGCAGGATATGCTGCTGGGGCCCGCGTGGGCGACGCCGCTGGCGCTGGATAGAGCCGGGCTCACGCTTGCCGACTTGACGCTTATCGATATGCACGAAGCCTTCGCCGCGCAGACTCTGGCTAACCTGCAGTGTTTGGCCAGCAATCGCTTCGCGCGTGAGGTATTAGGCCGACCGCAGGCTACCGGGGAAGTCGATGCCAGTAAGTTTAACGTACTGGGCGGATCTATCGCCTATGGCCACCCCTTTGCGGCGACCGGCGCGCGGATGATTACGCAGACCCTGCACGAATTGCGGCGCCGCGGCGGCGGATTCGGCCTGGTCACCGCCTGCGCGGCAGGTGGTTTGGGTTCCGCCATGGTTCTGGAGGCCGAATAATGGAAACGGCATCAGCTTTTACCCTTGAAATTCGCCCGGACAACATCGCGGTGATCACCATTGATGCGCCTGGCGAAAAGATGAACACCCTGAAAGCCGAATTTGGCGGCGAGGTGCGGGCGATTATTCGTCAGCTTCGCGAGAATAAAGCGCTGCGTGGCGCGGTGTTTATCTCCGCCAAACCTGACAACTTTATCGCCGGCGCCGATATCAACATGATTGCTCGCTGCGCCACTGCCGCAGAAGCCGAAGCGCTGGCGCGGCAGGGGCAGCAGATCATGGCGGAGATCCACGCGCTTTCCATCCCGGTGATTGCCGCTATCCACGGCGCCTGCCTGGGTGGTGGCCTGGAGCTGGCGCTGGCCTGCCACGGGCGGGTCTGCAGCGATGACGATAAAATCCGGCTGGGGCTGCCGGAAGTCCAACTGGGGCTGCTGCCGGGATCTGGCGGAACCCAACGCCTGCCGCGGCTGATTGGCGTCAGTACGGCGCTGGAGATGATCCTCACCGGTAAGCAGTTGCGTCCGCGCCAGGCCCTGAAAGCCGGGCTGGTGGACGATGTTGTTCCGCAATCTATCTTGCTGGAAACCGCCGTTGAGCTGGCGCTGCAAGGGCGGCCGGCGAGCCGCGCTATACCGGTGCGCGAGCGGGTGCTTGCCGGGCCTCTGGGCCGTCAGTTGTTATTCCGCATGGCGGCGAAAAAAACGCGGCAAAAAACGCAGGGTAATTACCCGGCGGCAGAACGTATTTTGCAGGTGATTGAAGATGGGCTGGCGCACGGCTGCAGCAGCGGCTATGCCGAAGAGGCGCGGGCGTTTGGCGAACTGGCGATGACGCCGCAATCGCAAGCATTACGATCTATCTTCTTCGCCAGCACTGAGCTGAAAAAAGATCGCGGCGCAGAAGCTGAACCCGGCCCGCTGAATAGCGTCGGCGTGTTAGGCGGTGGGTTAATGGGGGGCGGTATTGCTTACGTCACCGCTTGTAAAGGCGGCCTGCCGGTACGCATAAAAGACATTCAGGCGAAAGGCATCAATCATGCGCTGAAGTACAGCTGGGACTTGCTTGATAAACAGGTACGCCGTCGTTACCTGCGCGCCAGCGAGCGCGACCGTCAGTTGGCGTTGATCTCCGGTGCGACGGATTACCAGGGCTTTGCCCACCGCGATGTGGTGATCGAAGCGGTGTTTGAAGATCTGGCGTTGAAGCAGCGGATGGTCGGTGAAATCGAACAGCACTGCGGCCCGCAGACGATCTTCGCCTCAAACACCTCATCGCTGCCGATCGGCGAGATCGCCGCTCAGGCTGTCCGCCCGCAGAAGGTGATTGGCCTGCATTTCTTTAGCCCGGTCGAAAAAATGCCGCTGGTGGAGGTGATTCCACATGCGACAACCGACCAGCAAACCATTGCCACGGTGGTCAAGTTGGCGAAACGGCAGGGCAAGACGCCGATCGTTGTCGCCGATTGCGCCGGTTTTTACGTTAACCGTATTCTGGCGCCGTATATCAATGAAGCTATGCGCCTGCTGGTGGAAGGCGAGCCGGTCGAACATATTGATAATGCGTTGGTTAAATTCGGTTTTCCGGTCGGACCCATTCAACTGCTGGATGAAGTTGGCATCGATACCGGCACCAAAATTATCCCGGTGCTGGAGAGCGCTTTTGGAGAGCGTTTTAGCCCGCCTGCAAACATCATTGACGCAATCTTGAAGGACGATCGCAAAGGCAGAAAAAATAATCGTG
>CABUCP010000486.1 GCA_902490055.1 uncultured Klebsiella sp.
CTTTTACCGGTGACGTCGCCATCACTTCAATCTGTTCATCAGCGCAACGTGGACAAATCATTTTTTTCTCCTTATTTACGGTTGGCCAGCATAGCGGTCAGTTTTTCAGCCCAGGCTTTAGTTTCCGGCAGATCCTGGACCGGCTGGCTGTAGTGACCGCGAAGGTCCGGCGCAACCGGCGTGGTGGCGTCGATAATCATTTTGTCGGTGATCCCCGCCGGGCTTGAGCCTGGGTCAAGCTCCAGGACCGACATGTTCGGCAACTGCACCAGATCCCCCGCCGGGTTCACTTTCGAAGAGAGCGCCCACATCACCTGCGGCAGGTTGAACGGATCGACGTCTTCATCGACCATAATGACCATTTTCACGTATCCGAGACCGTGCGGCGTGGTCATCGCGCGCAGCCCTACCGCGCGGGCAAAGCCGCCGTAGCGTTTTTTGGTGGAGATAATCGCCAGCAGGCCGTGGGTGTACATGGCGTTAACCGCCTGCACTTCCGGGAACTCTGCCTTCAACTGCTGATACAGCGGCACGCAGGTCGCCGGGCCCATCAGATAATCGATTTCGGTCCACGGCATGCCGAGATACAGCGATTCAAAAATCGGTTTTGTGCGATAAGAAACTTTATCGATACGCACCACCGTCATATTACGGCCGCCGGAGTAGTGGCCGGTAAATTCGCCGAACGGCCCTTCAATCTCACGTTTACGCCCTTCAATCACCCCTTCGAGGATGACCTCTGAGCCCCACGGCACGTCAAAACCGGTCAGCGGCGCGGTGGCGATGGGGTACGGGCTTTCGCGCAGCGCGCCGGCCATTTCATATTCCGACTGGTCGTATTTCAGCGGCGTGGCGCCCATCAGGGTGATAATCGGATCGTTACCCAGCGTAATAGCGATCGGCAAATCTTCGCCGCGCTCTTCCGCTTTATGCAGATGTAGCGCGATATCGTGCATCGGCACCGGCTGCAGGCCCAGCTTGCGCTTGCCCTTCACTTCCATGCGGTAAATACCGACGTTCTGCTTACCGAAGTGATCCGGGTCGAGCGGATCGCGCGAGACCACGCAGGCCTTATCAAGGTAGAAACCGCCATCGCCGTCATTCAGGCGGAACAGCGGCAGGATATCGAACAGGTTGATATCGTCGCCATCAACGGTGTTTTCCGCCCATGCCGGATTGGCCCGCCGCTCCGGAGCGACCGGGAATTTATCCCAACGGCGAATGAATTCATCAATCTGCTTTTTCACCGGCGTATTCGGCGGCAGCCCCAGCGAGATGGCGTGGTTTTGCCAGGAGCCGATAGTATTCATCGTCACCCGGGCATCGGTAAAACCGCGAATGTTATCGAACCACAGCGCCGGCGCGCCGTCGCCGATACGGCCAGTGGCGTTCGCCGCGGCGGCCAGATCCGGTTCGGCATTCACCTCTTCGCTAATTTTTAGCAGTTGCCCCTGCTCATCCAACGCCTGCAAAAAGCTGCGTAAATCATCAAAAGCCATGACTAATTCTCCTGTGATAAATTCTCGACCGCGCGTAAGCCGTTCCAGCGGCGCGCTTTGTGATATTCGAGACCAAACTGATCCAGCACCCGGGTTACGATATGGTTGGTGATATCCTCAACCGTTTCCGGGTGGTTGTAGTAAGCCGGCATCGGCGGGACCATCGCCACGCCCATCCGCGATAGCGCCAGCATGTTCTCCAGATGAATGGTGCTCAGCGGCATTTCGCGCGGTACCAGAACCAGCTTGCGCCCCTCTTTCAGCACCACGTCCGCCGCGCGGCCCACTAAGCCTTCCGCATAGCCCGCACGGATCCCGGCCAGCGTTTTCATGCTGCAGGGAATAACAATCATGCCGTCGGTACGAAACGATCCTGATGAGATGGTGGCCGCCTGATCTGCCGGGTTATGGCAGAAGTCCGCTAACGCGGCGACGTCACGGGCGCTGTAGGGCGTTTCCAGCTCAATGGTGGTTTTCGCCCACTTCGACATCACCAGATGCGTTTCCACATCCGGCATTTCACGCAGCGCCTGCAGCAGCGCTACGCCCAACGGCGCGCCGGTGGCCCCGGTCATCCCTATAATCAGTTTCATTCGCTACCTCATACATTGTTCGTATACGAACCTTTGTATTAAAGCTACGCCTCTTTGCGCTGGATGACAAGATGGTTCGTATACGGTCGCATCAATAATCAAAAAAATGAGACATGAAAAGAAACCGCAATTGCGGCTATCATAAAGGTGATATTTTTGTGACGGAGTATTCATGGAGTTACGTAACGAGGCGTTTCACCTTCTGCGCCAGCTTTTTCAACAGCATACCGCACGCTGGCAACATGAATTACCGGAACTAACCAAGCCGCAGTACGCCGTGATGCGTTCGGTAGCTGAACATCCAGGAATCGAGCAGGTGACGCTTATCGAAGCGGCCGTCAGCACCAAGGCGACGCTGGCGGAGATGCTAAGCCGGATGGAAAAACGCGGCCTGCTGCGCCGCGAGCACGATCCGAGCGATAAACGCCGCCGCTTCGTCTATCTGACAGAAGAAGGCCAGGCGCTGCTGGACAGCTCAATACCGCTGGGTAATCACGTCGATGAAGAGTTTTTAAGCCGCCTTGACGACGACGAGCGCGCGCAATTCTCGCGGCTGGTGCTGAAGATGATGGAACGCAATCCGGCGGATTAAGCCAGGCGTTCGCGAAGAAAATCAATAAAGGCCCGGACCTTAGTCGGTACATGCTACGCGTCCTGGTAAATACCGTATACCCTGTGCTGGAAAAACACCGCCCCGGCTTCGGTGAGCGTTAACCGGCACGTCGAACGCAGAAGCAACGTCACGCCAAGTTCCGTTTCCAACTGGCGGACATTAAAACTGACCACCGCCTTTGTTTGCCCCAAGCGCCGTCGCCGCAGCGGTAAAGCTCCCGGCATCAACAACGGCGACAAACATGGTAACGCGCTGCAGGTTTAGCATTTGAATGACGCTTATTGTCAAAAACTATTAGACAGTATATCCCTGAAAAGCGCATTTATCCGCCCCTGACGCGCGGTTTACAGTGCTCGTCTGCAATCATCCGCAGCTTAACCTGGAGA
>CABUCP010000487.1 GCA_902490055.1 uncultured Klebsiella sp.
ATCCAACCGCTAAAAATCAGCGATATGCATCGCAGGAAAGAGTGTTACCGAATAAGAAAACGCACAATATGAAATCGCCCTCCGCCATTATGGCGAAGAGCGACAATATTATAAAAACATACCGCCGGAGACCTCAACGCGCTGAGCGTTCATCCAGCGGAGATCGTCGCTCAGCAGAGCGGCAATGGCATCGCCGATATCGTCAGGCAGTCCAACGCGCCCCAGCGCCGTTTGGCCGGCGATATGCTGGTTAAGTTGAGCATTATCGCGCACCGCGCCGCCGCCGAAGTCGGTTTCAATTGCGCCGGGGGCAATGATATTGACGGAAATCCCGCGCTCGCCCAGCTCCTTCGCCTGATAACGCGTTAATACTTCCATTGCGCCTTTCATTGCCGCATAGGCGGAATAGCCCGGTAGCGCAAAACGCGCCAGCCCGCTGGAGACATTAAGAATGCGCCCGCCATCTTTGATTAACGGCAGCAGGCGCTGGGTGAGGAAGAACGGTCCCTTAAACTGAATGTTCATCAGCTCATCAAACTGAGCTTCGCTGGTCTCACTAAAGAGCACCTGCAAACCGATCCCGGCGTTGTTCAATAAATAATCGAAACTATCGCGCTGCCACTTCTGCTGCAGACACCGCGCCACCTGTTGTACAAAACCGGCAAAGCTTGCCGTATCGCCGACGTTTAGCGGTAATGCTGCTGCTTTCACGCCTTTTTGCTCAATTTCATTTACCACTTCCAGCGCTGCCTGCCGGTTACTGTGGTAGGTAAGAATAATATCGGTTCCCTTCGCCGCCAGCTTCAGCGCCGCATTTCTCCCTAAACCACGGCTGCCGCCGGTCACTAAAGCGATACGTTGTGTCATGAGAAAGCCCTTCTTCGTTGCATGTGTTGATAGAAAGAGCTTATTAGCTTACTCATCGACAATAAATGGACTAAATTACGTTTTACTGTTTCATTCAAAGCAACAATAGGCATCTGAGATGGATAAAATTCACGCAATGCAGCTGTTTATCCGCGTCGCGGAACTGGAGAGTTTTTCCCGCGCGGCCGATACTCTCGGGCTGCCGAAAGGCAGCGTCTCGCGGCAAATCCAGGCGCTGGAAAGCCATCTCGGCGCCCGCCTGCTGCACCGCACCACGCGTCGGGTGCAGCTGACCCAGGACGGCATGGTCTATTACGAGCGCGCTAAAGACCTGTTAAGCAATCTTGAAGACCTGGATGGCATGTTCCAGGGCGACCCGTCGAGCATTAGCGGCCGCCTGCGTGTCGACATGCCGGTCGGCGTCGCCAAAAAGCTGGTCATCCCGCAGCTTCCCGCCTTTTTACAGCACTATCCCGGAATTGAGGTTGAGCTCAGCAGCAGCGACCGGCTGGTCGATGTGGTGCGCGAAGGCTTCGACTGCGTGATCCGCGTCGGCACGCTGAAAGATTCGGGGCTTATCGCCCGCCCGCTCGGCAGGCTGACGCAAATTAACTGCGCCAGCCCGCACTATCTGGCGCGCTTTGGCTACCCGGAAAGCCTTGACGATCTGGCGGATCATGCCCTGATCCATTACGCCAGTAATCTCGGCGCGCGACAATTGGGTTTTGAGGTGGCCGGCGACGGCGCCGTCCGCTGGGTGAAAACCGGCGGCGTACTAACCGTTAACAGCACCGAGACCTATCAGGCCGCCTGCCTCGCTGGACTCGGTATTATTCAGGTACCGCGAACCGGCGTGCGCGACGCGCTGCGTACCGGCGAGCTGGTTGAGATCCTGCCGCAATATCGCGCCGAGCCGCTTCCGGTCTCGCTTATCTATCCACACCGGCGCAATCTTTCTCGCCGTGTGCACCTGTTTATGGAATGGCTGGGCGGGCTGATGAAAGGTTATGTCGATTAATCCGCGCTGGTCGTCAACGCCCGTCGGGCCGATGGGCCCCTGCAATATGCGTCGTTTAAGGTATACTTTTGGCTGAATCTCGCTGTAAAGAAAGGAAGAAATCACTCATGACGCCGGAAAACGACGATCGCCGCCCGCCACAGGATGCGGGCCAGCAGCCGGAGAAAAACAAAAGTACGCTTGCCGCTATCAACGACTCTGCCGTCGGGCAAAAAGCCAACCAGGCGCTGAAAACCGTGACCGGAACGGCGGCGAAAGTGCAGCGTAACCCGGTCATCGCCCACCTGCTGCGCGCCGCTGAACGCTTCAACGACAGACTTGGCAACCAGTTCGGCGCCGCGATTACCTACTTCTCATTTTTGTCGATGATCCCGATACTGATGGTGTCGTTCGCCGCCGCCGGTTTCGTGCTGACCTGGCACCCAACGCTGCTGCAGGACATCTTCGATAAAATTTTGCAAAACGTCAGCGACCCGACGCTGGCCGCGACATTAAAAAACACCATAAATACCGCCGTGCAGCAGCGTACCGCCGTCGGCCTCGTCGGCCTGCTGGTTGCGCTCTACTCCGGCATTAACTGGATGGGCAACCTGCGCGAGGCAATTCGCGCCCAGTCGCGCGACGTGTGGGAACGTACGCCGCAGGATCAGGAGAAAATCTGGGTAAAATACTTCCGCGATCTGATTTCGCTAATCGGTTTGCTGGTTGCGCTGGTTGTGACGCTGTCGATCACCTCTGTTGCCGGTTCCGCGCAGCAGATGATTATCTCCGCGCTGTATCTCGATAATATCGAATGGCTAAAACCGGCCTGGCGCCTCATCGGGCTGGCGATCTCCATCTTCGCCAACTACCTGCTGTTCTTCTGGATTTTCTGGCGACTTCCGCGCCACCGCCCGCGGCGTAAAGCGCTATTCCGCGGGACGCTGATTGCGGCAATCGGCTTTGAGATAATCAAAATCGTGATGACCTGGACGCTGCCGGCGCTGGTAAAATCGCCGTCCGGCGCCGCCTTTGGTTCGGTGCTGGGGCTAATGGCCTTCTTCTACTTCTTCGCCCGCCTGACGCTGTTCTGCGCCGCGTGGATAGCCACCGCCGAGTACAAAGACGACAAGCGGATGCCGGGTAAAGCCCACGACTAACTGCCTTCAACGGGCTGAATAAAGATGCATAATTCAGCCCGATCTATATTTTTAG
>CABUCP010000488.1 GCA_902490055.1 uncultured Klebsiella sp.
GCAGGATCAACTTGGGGTTGTTTACTGGTTTGTTCGCTCATCGTCTTCTCCTTTTAGGCCAGGAAGAGGAGCAGCAAAGCTCCTCTTAACAATGTTTTTAGCAAGGGCTATTGCGGACTGTCCGGGGCGGCATTGGCGGCCGTTTTTTTCCCCTTCGGCTTGCCCTTCCCCTTACTAAATGATTTTTTCGCCCCGCCAGGGGCCACGAGCCCACGGAACTGGCGAACCGGCGTGCTGCGCGCCTGATCGATAAGCTGGAACAGCGTCCCGACCAGCGGCATAAAGTCCTGATAGCGGCACTGCTTTTCGCTAATCTGCGTCAATACCGATTCCCAATGGGCGGTCATATCCGGGCGCGCGGCCATCTCCGGCAGAGAGTGAATTAACGCCCGTCCGGCCTCGGTGGAGTGGATATAGCGCCCTTTTTTATTCAGGAAACCGCGCTTAAACAAGAGCTCGATAATCCCGGCGCGCGTCGCTTCCGTTCCCAGGCCGTCGGTGGCGCGAAGGATTTTTTTCAGGTCTTTATCCTGCACAAAGCGGGCAATACCGGTCATCGCCGACAGCAGCGTGGCATCGGTGAAGTGGCGCGGGGGCTGGGTTTGCCGTTCCACGACTTCCCCTTTTTCGCACAATAGCTCGTCGCCTTTCGCCACCACCGGCAGCGGCGTGCCGTCGTTCTCCTCATCGCGCTCTTTATTGCCAAGCAGCGCGCGCCAGCCGGCTTCGGCGAGAAAGCGCGCCTTGGCGACAAATTTGCCGTTGGCGATATCAAGGTCAATCTGGCATTTGCGGAATACCGCATCCGGACAGAATTGCATCAGATACTGACGGGCGATCAGGTTGTACACCTTCTCTTCGTTGTCGTTCAGTTTGACCTGGCTGCTGCGCGCGGTCGGGATGATAGCGTGGTGGGCATCGACTTTTTTATCATCCCAGCAGCGGTTGCGGATTTCCGGATCCATCACCGGCTGCGGCAGCAGATCCGCCGCATGGACGCTAATCGCGTTGAGCACTGCATGCCGCCCGGCAAAATGCTCTTCCGGCAGGTAGCGGCTATCCGAACGCGGATAGGTAATCAACTTGTGGGTTTCATACAGCTTCTGGCAGATATCCAGCACATTCTGCGCGCTGAAGCCGAAACGCTTCGCTGCCTCAATCTGCAACGCCGATAACGAAAACGGCAGCGGCGCCGGTTCGGAATCGCGCTTATCATTATAGCCGGTAACCATCGCCGGCTGGCCTTCGATACGTTTAACCACATGTTCGGCCAGCGGGCGATGCAGTAAACGACCTTCCTCATCCTGATAAGGTTCGCAGGCTTCGCTCGGCACCCAGGTGGCGATAAAACGTTCATCCTTCGGCGTGACGATATGCGCTTTTACGTCAAAGAAATCTTTGGCGACGAAGTTCTCAATCTCTTCATCACGCCGCACCACCAGCCCAAGCACCGGCGTCTGCACGCGGCCAACCGACAGGACTCCCTGATAGCCGGCGTTGCGCCCGAGGATGGTGTAGGCGCGGGTCATGTTGATCCCGTATAGCCAGTCGGCGCGCGCGCGGGCCAGCGCCGATACGCATAGCGGGACGAACTCACTATTAGCGCGAAGACGGTTAATTGCCCGCTCAACTGCCTGCGGGTTAAGGTCGTTAATCAGACAGCGCTGCACCTGTTGGCGCTTTTCCGGCGCCAGCTGCAGATAATCCAGCACTTCATCAACCAGCAGTTGCCCTTCTCTATCCGGGTCGCCGGCGTGGATCACTTCCTGCGCCTCGCCGAGCAGCCGCTTGATGACGTTCAGCTGTTTCGTGACTGACGGTTTGGGCTGCAGCTGCCACTTTTCCGGCACGATGGGTAAGTCGAGCAGGTTCCAGCGCGCGTAGCGGCCATCGTAGACGTCCGGCTGCGCCTGCTCCAGCAGGTGGCCGATACACCAGGTGACCACCTGCCCGTTGCCGCACTCAATAAAACCATCGCCTTTGCGGTGCGGTTTCGGCAACACTTCGGCGATGGCGCGACCGAGACTCGGTTTTTCTGCAATAAACAACCGCATCTAATCAACGGATCTCGATCATAGGACGCCCACCGCGGGCGGTCACCAGCTCGCCAATCGCGGCCAGCTTGATGCCAAACTCTGCCGCTGCCGCCTGGACTTCGCCCTCCGCCTCAGGCGTAACCGCCAGCAGCAGGCCGCCGGAAGTTTGCGGATCGCACAGCAGATCGCGCCACTCCGCCGGCATTTCGCCCATCAGATGGCCATAGCTGGCAAAGTTACGCCCGGTGCCCCCCGGTACCGCCCCGGCGGCAATATAGGCTTCAACGCCCGGCAGTTTCGGGATATCGGCATAGTTCAACTGCGCCTGAACGCCCGCGCCGCGGCAGACTTCGCTAAGATGCCCCAGCAGGCCAAACCCGGTAACGTCGGTCATCGCCTTCACGCCTTCAATATTAGCAAACGCCGCGCCGGCGAGGTTCATCTGGCACATGGTTTCCGTCGCCAGACCCT
This sequence comes from uncultured Klebsiella sp., assembly GCA_902490055.1. Classification (GTDB taxonomy): domain Bacteria; phylum Pseudomonadota; class Gammaproteobacteria; order Enterobacterales; family Enterobacteriaceae; genus Klebsiella. The sequence goes on from CABUCP010000488.1 coordinate 2,508, forward strand.
GATGTTCAGGTTTGAGCAGCGATTTTTTCTCGGCGGTAGTCAGTACGCCGATGCCCAGGGGTTTAGTGAGATACAGCTTGCAGCCCGCCTGCGCGGTGCTGTTTTTTTTGATGCGTTCGGTCGGCACGACGCCAGTTACCGCAAGGCCGAAGATCGGCTCCGGCGCGTCGATGGAGTGGCCGCCCGCCAGCGCAATGCCGGCCTGCTGGCAGGCAAAACGCCCGCCCTCAACCACTTCACGGGCGATTTCCGGCGCCAGGGTGTTGATTGGCCAGCCGAGGATCGCAATCGCCATAATCGGCTTGCCGCCCATCGCGAAAATGTCACTGATGGCGTTGGTCGCCGCGATGCGGCCAAAGTCGAAAGGATTATCGACGATCGGCATGAAAAAGTCGGTGGTGCTGATGATTGAGGTCCCGTTACCGAGATCGTAGACCGCCGCATCATCGCTGGTTTCGTTGCCGACAAGCAGGTTCGGGTCGACAAACTTCGCCTGCTCGCTATGCAGAATGGTTTCCAGCACTTTGGGGGAAATTTTACATCCGCAACCGGCTCCGTGGCTGTATTGCG
>CABUCP010000489.1 GCA_902490055.1 uncultured Klebsiella sp.
TTTAATCTTAGAACAGCAGGATGGCAAAACCCTGTCCTCGGTGCAAACCATCGATGCAGATCTGCTGCCGCCAGGCGATGTCACCGTCGATATCCAATGGTCGAGCCTGAACTACAAAGATGCATTGGCGATTACCGGTAAAGGAAAAATTATCCGCAACTTTCCGATGATTCCTGGTATTGATTTCGCCGGTACCGTCCACGCCAGTGAAGATCCGCGTTTCCATGCCGGCCAACAGGTGCTGCTTACCGGCTGGGGGGTGGGTGAAAACCACTGGGGCGGCCTGGCTGAACGCGCCCGCGTCAAAGGAGAGTGGCTGGTCGCGATGCCGGAAGGTCTCGACGGGCGTAAAGCAATGGCGATCGGCACCGCTGGTTTCACCGCCATGTTATGCGTGATGGCGCTGGAAGATGCCGGGGTACGCCCGGAAGATGGCGAAATCGTGGTCACCGGCGCCAGCGGCGGCGTCGGCAGCACGGCGGTCGCTCTGCTGCATCACCTGGGATATCAGGTGGCGGCGGTTTCCGGTCGCGAAAGCACCCATGAATATCTGAAAGGCCTCGGCGCCCAGCGCATTCTGGGCCGCGATGAGTTCGCTGAGACCCGCCCGCTGGAAAAACAAATTTGGGCAGGCGCTATCGACACCGTTGGCGATAAAGTGCTGGCCAAAGTACTGGCGCAGATGAACTACGGCGGTTGCGTCGCCGCCTGCGGCCTGGCGGGCGGATTCGCGCTGCCGACGACCGTGATGCCGTTTATCCTGCGTAACGTACGTCTGCAGGGCGTCGATTCGGTTATGACCCCGCCGGCGCGCCGCGCCGAAGCCTGGCGTCGACTGGCGCGCGATCTGCCGGAATCCTTCTATGCGCAAAGCGCCACCGAAATCACGCTTGCCGATGCCCCAGCCTTCGCCGACAAGATCATGAACAACCAGATCCAGGGCCGTACGCTGGTCAAAATCGGCTAATCTGCAATTTTTCGTGACATATTCGCGATCGCACTCCGCCTCCGTCATGCTTAGGAAAAAGTATGACGGAGGACGCCATGAAAACCAGAAAACTAACGGAAGCCGACGTAACGGCAGAATCGGTATTTAACCTGCAGCGCCGCCAGGTACTGAAAATGCTCGGTATCGGCGCAACCGCGATGTCGCTCTCAACGAAAGCCCACGCCGACTTGCTCGATTGGTTTAAAGGCCACGACCGCCCGCCAGCGCCGGCTGGTAAGCCATTAACCTTCAATAAGCCCGCCGAATGGCAAAACAAGCTCGCGCTGACCCCGGAAGATAAAGTCTCCGGTTACAACAATTTCTATGAGTTCGGTCTCGACAAAGCCGATCCGGCCGCCAATGCCGGTAGCCTGCGCACCGATCCGTGGACGCTGACCATCGGCGGCGAAGTCGCTAAGCCGCTCACCCTCGATCATGACGACCTGACCCGCCGTTTTCCGCTGGAAGAGCGTATTTATCGTATGCGCTGCGTGGAGGCCTGGTCGATGGTGGTGCCATGGATCGGTTTCCCGCTGCATAAACTGCTCGCGCTGGTTGAGCCCACCAGCAATGCCCGTTATGTCGCGTTCAAAACGATCTACGCGCCGGAACAAATGCCGGGACAAAAAGATCGCTTTATCGGCGGCGGACTGACTTATCCCTACGTCGAAGGATTACGTCTTGATGAGGCGATGCATCCGCTCACGCTGCTGACCGTCGGCGTTTACGGAAAAGCGCTGCCGCCGCAAAACGGCGCGCCGATCCGCCTGACCGTGCCCTGGAAGTATGGCTTTAAAGGGATTAAGTCCATCGTCAGTATCGAACTGACTCGCGAGCTGCCGCCAACCACGTGGAACCTGGCCGCGCCGGGCGAGTACGGTTTCTATGCCAACGTCAATCCACACGTCGATCATCCGCGCTGGTCGCAGGCGAGCGAGCGGTTTATTGGTTCGGGCGGCGTGCTGGACGTCAAACGTCAACCGACTCTGCTGTTCAACGGCTACGCCGACGAGGTCGCCTCGCTGTACCGCGGGCTCAATTTACGGGAGAACTTCTAGTGCGTCTGAGTATAAAGCAGATTAACTGGCTGAAAGTTCTGCTGCATTTAGCCGGTGTTTTACCTATCGTCTGGCTCTTTTGGGCCGGGCATCAGGGCTATTTCAGCGCCGACCCGGCAAAGGATATTCAGCACTTTACCGGGCGGATGGCGCTGAAGTTTTTGCTCGCCGCCTTGCTTATTACGCCGCTGGCGCGCTACGCTAAACAACCATTATTGATACGCACCCGTCGTTTATTAGGGTTATGGTGCTTTGCCTGGGCGACGCTGCATCTCACCAGCTATACGCTGCTGGAGCTCGGGATTAACAATCTGGCGCTGCTTGGCTCCGAGGTCATCAATCGCCCCTATCTGACGCTCGGGTTAATCAGCTGGCTGATATTACTGGCGCTGGCGGCGACATCCACCCAGTACCTGCAACGAAAATTAGGCCGTCGTTGGCAAACATTGCACAACTTCGTCTATCTGGTCGCGATCCTCACCCCCATCCATTACCTGTGGTCGGTGAAGATTTTATCGCCGCAGCCGCTAATTTATGCCGGGCTAGCCGTGGCCCTTTTAGCCTGCCGCTACAAGAAGTTTCGCCAGTGGTGGCGCTAATCTCCGGATATGTGCAGTTCCCCGCAGAACGTTTATCAACCGCGACTCTTTTTACGATAGCGGTTGATAATCTTCCCTGATAAGACCAGTATTTAGCTGCCAATTGCTACGAAATCGTTATAATGTGCGACTTTGGTTTTCCTGACGGGGTTTTCGAGCCCTGAAAAGGTGACAAGCGCGCATCGAAGGTATATTTTGTTTTTTACCCGAGATTAGCAGGAGATAGCTGCACGATGGCTGACAAGTTTCGCATTTTGCTTTTGAATGGACCTAACCTGAATATGCTCGGTACCCGCGAGCCTGAGAAGTATGGTTCCCTGACGCTGGCAGAAATTGTTAACCGTTTAACCGCAGAAGCGGAAGCGCTAAACGTGACGCTCGACCACCTGCAATCTAATGCGGAGTTCGCGCTCATCGACCGAATTCATCA
>CABUCP010000490.1 GCA_902490055.1 uncultured Klebsiella sp.
GCATATTTTTATGGCACATAATACCTTTACTCTATGGCGGCAGCGCCTGGGCTACGGCATTGCCGATCTCTCCTGCAATCTGGTGTGGCAGTTGATTTCCCTGTACCTGATGTTCTTCTATACCGATGTGATGAACCTACCGGCCTGGTACGTCGGCGTGATGTTCCTGGTGACGCGTTTAGTGGATGGCGTCGCCGATGTACTGATGGGGCTGGTGATCGACAACACCGCCACTCGCTGGGGCCGTTGCCGCCCTTACCTGTTGATTGGCGCCGTGCCCTTCGGCCTGTTGTGTATTCTCGCGTTTTACGTGCCCGATTTTTCCACTACCGGCAAACTGGTGTACGCCTTTATCACCTATCTGTGTCTGTCGTTTCTCTATACGCTGGTGAATATTCCGTTCTGCGCCATGCTGCCGTTTCTGACCCATGATTCCCAGGAGCGTACCACGCTTTCCGCCGTGCGTATTTTACTGGGTTCGCTGGGGGCGACGATTGTGGCCGTCGCCACGCTACCGCTGGTCGGTACCCTCGGCCAGGGAGATCAGGCGCGCGGCTTTTTTTATACCGCGGTAATTTTCGGCGTGATGGCCACCTTTTTTCTGCTGGTCAGTTTCCGCAATGTCAAAGAAACCATCAGCATCACCCAGGAAAAAATGACCTTAAAACGCGCCTGGGTGAGCCTGCGCGCCAACCGTCCGTGGTGGGTTTTTGCGGTTAACATCTTCCTGATGTGGGGGGCGTTTTTCTTCCAGACCGGCGCGCTGGTCTACTTCTTCCACTACTACGTCGGCAATAGCGATCTGACAGCCATCGTCGCCGGGATCTCAACGTTCGTGCCGCTGCTTGGGACATTGACCGTGCCGCTGCTCGCCAGTCGGATGAAAAAACGCCACGTCTATCTTATCGCCAGCGCTATTAACCTGGCCGGTATGGTGGTAATGATAGCGGCAGGCGTCAATAGCTGGGGGCTGATTATCGGCGCCGTTATTCTTTCGCTCGGCGCCGGGCAACGCACGGCTATTTACTTTTCGATGCAGGCCGACCCGGTCGATTACGGCGTCTGGAAAAGCGGCATTAATACCGCCGGGATCCTCACCTCAATCAACGGTTTTCTCGGTAAAGTCTCGATGGCCGGCGCCGGCGCCATTACCGGCGCGCTGTTGTCTTCCGCCGGCTATATCGCCAATCAGGCGCAAAGTGAAACGGCTATGCTGGCAATTAAGTCCTGCTACCTCTATATCCCGGCGCTACTGATCATCGGCTCTATGCTGTGGATCGGTCGCTTCTATCGTCTTGACGACCATTACGAGCAGATCCGCGCCGACCTCGACGCCGGACGCTACGCGACATCCGCCATTCCTGCCCCCAGCGGAGAACATCACGCGATTTAAGGCACGCGCCCTCTTTTACCTCTGAAAATCACAAGGATAATTATGCGTCTTTCTATGATTAGCGCAGCGGTTTGCTGCGCCCTTTTTTCGCCCTCCGGCGTTCTGGCCGCGCCGCTAACCGTCGAGCAGCGGCTGGCTCAACTTGAGGCACGGCTGAACCATGCCGAGCAACAGGCCGCCGAGGCTAATCGACGCGCGCAACGGGCCGAACAGCGAACAACCATCGCTGAGCAACGCGCCAGCGCCGCCGAACAACAGGTGCAAACCTTAAGCAAGCGCGCGGATGTAGGTGAACAAAAACAGCAGCAGCTCACCAGCCAACTGGCCCAATCCAGCGCAGATAATGGGTTCGAATTTAATGCTTACGCACGTTCCGGGATGTTGGTTAACAGCCATGGCAAAGGCGCGCGCGGCGGCCCCGGCATCTCTCCGGCTAGTTCGCTCAACGGCGATGCCCACGTCGGGCGCCTTGGTAATGAGAAAGACAACTACGTCGAATTGAGTTTTGGCAAGAAAATGACCTTTAGCGACGGCTCATGGGCGCATTTCAAAACCATGCTCGCCGATGGCGCCACCAACCCGGACCCGTGGGTCCAGGATAATGATAGCCACCACCTTAATGTTCGCCAGCTGTACGTCGAGATGGGCGGTTTTACCGACTTTAGCGGGCCATTTAACCAGGCATCAATTTGGGCCGGAAAGCGCTTTGACCGCGATAACTTCGATATTCACTTTACCGATAGCGACATCATGTTCCTTGGCGGGACCGGAGGCGGAATCAATGATGTGCGCTGGAGTCAGCATCTTCGCGGCGATTATTCGCTCTACGCGCGAAATTTCGGCGATTTGGGTAGCGATAACTATGAAGATAACGATATTCAGAACCTGATGTTCACCGCCAACCATTTCTGGCAAAACTGGCAGCTGATGACCACGGTGATGACCGCACAGGGCAATGACGATCTAAAAGACAGCACCTCAACCACCGGCAGTTATGCCCTGCGCAGCGATAACACCGCGAAAAATGGCTACTACGCGATGCTCGCTTATCATGATAAACAGCAATTCTACGGCCTGGCGCCCGGCGTCTCGGAAAGCGCGCTGCAGTACGGCGGCGGCTTAGGCGCAGAAGCGCGCCAGCCTGGTAGCGATGGCGATCTTACCGAAAATGCAAAATCCCTGCGCTTTGCATCGTACGGTATATTGCCGCTCGGTAAAAACTGGCAGCTGGCGCCTTCGGTCATCGCGCAACACAGCGAAAACCGCTACCGCGACGGCGATCGCTACGACTGGGCGACCTTTAACCTGCGCCTTTCTCAGGGGATCACCCGCAACTTTGCCCTGCTGTATGAAGCCTCCTGGCAATATATGGATTTAAATCCCAACGGCAGGACCTATCGCTACAACGACAATGTTTATCAGTACCAGGCGGTCAGCGGCGATTTCTACAAACTCACTTTCGCGCCAGCCTTTAAGGTCGGCGATATTTTCGATATTAAAGCACGCCCGGAAATCCGCTTCTTTGTGACCTGGATGAACTGGGACAAGGCGCTGGACCACTATGCCATCAATGATGATTTCGGCAGCGCGGGTTTTACCGCTGGCGGCAACTGGAATTTTGGCATACAGACGGAGATTTGGTTTTAATTGTGCGAGCTGGATGACGGTTTTGATGCCGTCA
>CABUCP010000491.1 GCA_902490055.1 uncultured Klebsiella sp.
TACTCAGATTACCTGCACAAGAATAAGGACTATGGATATGCAACCGACTTACACCATTGGCGATTATCTGCTGGATCGTCTCGTAGATTGTGGTATCGATCGCCTGTTCGGCGTACCTGGTGATTACAACTTACAGTTCCTCGATCACGTTATCGCCCATCAAGCGCTGGGCTGGGTCGGCTGTGCTAATGAACTGAACGCGGCCTACGCCGCCGACGGCTATGCGCGAATCAAAGGCGCCGGCGCCCTGTTGACAACCTACGGCGTCGGTGAACTTAGCGCGCTGAACGGCGTGGCCGGTAGTTATGCGGAGCATATTCCGGTGCTGCATATCGTTGGCGCGCCGGCGACCGGCGCCCAGCAGCGCGGCGAACTGCTGCATCATACGCTGGGCGATGGCGACTTCACCCATTTCTCGCGCATGAGCGAACACATTACCTGCTCTCAGGCCACCTTAACGGCGGGTAACGCCTGCCATGAGATTGACCGCGTACTCAGCGAAATGCTAATCCATCACCGCCCCGGATATCTGATGCTGCCTGCCGACGTGGCGAAAGCCCGCGCGGTACCGCCTGCTCGCGCTTTAGAAATTAACGGGCCGCCGGCCGATGAAAATCATCTTGCCGGATTCCGCGAGCATGCGGCCAAAATGCTGAGAAGCAGCCGCCGGGTCTCGCTGCTGGCGGATTTCCTCGCCCAGCGCTATGGTCTGCAGGAAACGCTGCAAAAATGGGTAAAATCCGCGCCGCTGACCCACGCGACGATGCTGATGGGGAAAGGGCTGTTTGACGAACAGGGGGTGGGGTTTGCCGGTACCTATAGCGGCATCGCCAGCGCGGGGCAAACCCGCGAGGCGATGGAAAGCGCCGATACCATTATCTGCGTCGGTACGCGCTTTACCGATACCATCACCGCAGGCTTTACCCATAATCTGCCGGATGAGAAAACCATCGAAATTCAGCCCTTTGCCGCCCGCGTCGGCGAACATTGGTTTAGCCGGATCCCCATGGATCAGGCGCTGGCGGCGTTGATCGACGTCTCTGGCAAATTAGCGGCAGAATGGGCGCCGCCCACCGCTGTCGCGCCTGATGCTTCCGGTGCGCCGGAAGGTAGCCTGACGCAGAAAAGTTTCTGGAGTACGGTACAGAAGCAACTACGCCCGGGGGATATTATCCTCGCCGACCAGGGCACTTCGGCATTTGGCATCGGAGCGTTAAAATTGCCGTCGCAGGCCACGCTATTGGTGCAGCCGCTATGGGGGTCGATTGGTTTTACATTACCGGCCGCCTATGGCGCGCAGACCGCCGCCGCGGATAGAAGGGTCGTATTAATCATCGGCGACGGCGCCGCGCAGCTCACTATTCAGGAGATGAGCTCAATGCTGCGTGATAAGCAAAAGTTGCTGATTCTGCTGCTCAATAATGAAGGTTATACCGTCGAGCGCGCGATTCACGGGCCGGAACAGCGCTACAATGACATTGCATTGTGGGACTGGAGCCGCTTCCCGGATGCGTTTGCCCCGGATACGCCATCCCGCTGTTGGCGGGTCTCGCAAACCGGCGAACTGGCGGAAGCCATGAACGACAGCATCAACGCCGATAAATTAACGATGGTCGAAGTGATGCTGCCGAAAATGGATATCCCTGACTTCTTACGCGCGGTCACCCAGGCGCTGGAAGAACGTAACAACCGCAACTAGTCGCCGCGGCGTTTGGCAATCATCAACGGCTTCCCGGCCAGCAGCAGCCAGGCCGGGAGCATAACGATACACAGCAACGGCAGTAGGGTGGTGTCCGGCACCACCACTGCCGCCATAAACAGGCTCAACCAGCCATCACGGGTGACCACGAGTACCAGGCCGAGGATCGCGCAGGAGATAGTAATCGCCGCCGGAACCGCCTCAACGTGAGCGTGCAACATTAAGCCTAGCGACACGCCGACAAACACCGCCGGGAAGATGCGCCCGCCGCGGAAACCACAGGCGGCCGCCAGCACCAGCGCCGCCAGCTTCACCGCCGCGATCAGCAGAAAATCGCCGGCGCCGAGTGTCTGGCTGGAGGCCAACTGCTGCATTTCGTCCAGCCCTTTAAATAAAGTGATATGGCCGCCAATAACGCCAAGGATCCCCAATAAAAAACCGCCAACGCCCAGCATTAACACCGGACTTTTCAGCCGATGGATCAGCGCGTGCAGGCGCGGTAGGCACCAGACGGCGACCATGCCGACGGCGATGGCGATAAGCGTGACGATCGCGCCGCTAATGATATCGACGATGCGCAGGTGTGGGTAGTGCGGGATCGGCAGCGTGAAATTAGGGTGGAAAAAGATGCCGGTAGTCAATGCGCCAGCTGCGGCGGCCAGTAACGGCGCAAACAGACGGTCCCAGAGCGGAACCTCGCTGCTGCTATTGAGCGTTTGCGAAAAAATCAGCGCCGCGGCAACCGGGGTGCCGAATAGCGCGCCGATCGTCCCCGACGCGGCGAGAATCGTCCAGTCGAGCGAGCTTACCCGTGGAAACAGCCGCGAACCGAGGGCGACGGCGAGGGCGATATTGACGACCATAATCGGGTGCTCCGGCCCGAGGCTAACGCCCCCTGCCAGGCCGAGGATTAGCGCCGCCAGCAGACCCGGCAGCGCGCTGGTGGCAATGGGCGCGCCAATTAAGGACTCGGTTGCCGGATCCGGCCCCGCGTGGCCGGGACTGAAGCGCACCACCAGGCCAACGGCAATCCCGGTGGCGGTGAGCATGGCGACTATCCACAACGGGCTATCGGCGGCAATGCCGAAATTCGCCGGGAGGGTGTTCCACATGATGCTCTGCAGCATCGCGGCGATCTTCATCGCTACAATCAGTACCAGACTGGAAGCGACACCGATAATAATGGCGGGAATCGATAACAACAGCATCGTTCTGGCGCGCGGATGCAGCATGAAGGGTTCCTTTTAAATGTCCTGAAGCGCTACTTTGCCTGTCTCCGCGAGGAGCTTCGGCGCAAATGGTGCTGAAACGAGAAAGTTAAGGCAGAGCCTGATGTTCCGCGCTGCACATTTGATGCCCTGTT
>CABUCP010000492.1 GCA_902490055.1 uncultured Klebsiella sp.
ATTGTTGCTGAACAGGTAAGAGGTCACACCAGACGATGTGACCTTTTTAGCATGGCAAAGATTCGCCACTGTGCAAACAAATTACAGCGTCAGATGTGACAGGTTTCTCTCCACCAACGAACTGCCCATCCCGGGAACCTGTTTAAGATCGTCGACGGTCTTAAACGGCCCATACTCTTCGCGATAGCTAACAATCGCCTGAGCTTTCTTCAGCCCAACGCCGTTCATGGCCTGCGCCAGCTCTTCTGCGCTGCCATTATTGATACTGACCCGCGCGCCGTCGCTTTCCGTCGTTTTCGCCGCTTCAGGCGCCTTCGTCTGCAGCGCCTGCACGCTCTCTTTTGCCGATGCCGCCTTACCGCTCGCCGGCGCCGCCTGCGCCCCCTGAAAGCCCGCCGCGCCGGCCAGCAACGCGGCGACAATAACCATTTTCATTCCTCTATTCATGCTGTTATCTCCTTGTTTGTTGACAGCAAGGCCACGATAACCGCTTCAAAAAGAGAGTACAAAAGGCGAATATCAAAAATGGAAAAGGCCGCGAAAGCGGCCTTTGGATATTGCATCGCGTTACCTCGTTTTGCGAGGCGCCGCGAAATTATTGCTGCTGATCGACGATATCGCCGAGTTTGATTTTCGCTTCCTTACGCAGGTTGCTCATCAGCGCTTCGAAAGCAATTTGGGCGTTGTTCTGAGTGATTCCCTGAACCATCGCTTTCTTTTGCTCTTCCGGCATGGCGCCTGCTTTGACTTCATCCAGCGCTAACAGCACAACGTTACCTTTGGTGTCGGTACCGACGCCGTAGCTGGCTTTGTCTTTCTGCGGCAGCGGCAGCGAGAAGGCAGCCTGGCTCAGCGGATCCTGACCGGTACGAGACAGCGTCTGCGCCGCGCCGAAGCTCAGCCCTGCGGCTTTTATCGCTTCATCGCCTTTACCGGCTTTCAGCTCGGCCAGCAGTTTGTCGGCATCCAGCTTCGCCTGCTGTTCCGCTTTGTTGTGCTTAACGATGTCGCTCACCTGCGCTTTCACTTCAGCCAGCGGCTTAACGCTTTCCGCTTTGTGTTCGCTGATGCGCAGAACGAAGGCGCGATCGCCGTCCACGGTGATGATGTCGGAGTTACTGCCCGGCGCGCCGTTCTCGCCAACCAGACCACCATTGAAGATAGCGTCGGAAACCGGCTTGAAGTTAAGCTCCTCCGGCAGGTTGTCACGACCGAACCAGCCGGTCTCAACCACTTTCAGGCCGGCAACCTGCGCCGCGCCCGCCAGGGATTCATTATCGTTGCTGGCGGCATCGCTCACTTTCTGCTGCAGCGCGTAGTAAGCGTCCAGCGCTTTTTCCTGCTTCACTTTCGCCGCGATATCGTTACGCACGTCGGCCAGCGGTTTAACCTGCGCCGGCTGAACATCGTCCAGACGCGCCACCAGGAAGCCTACGGACGATTTGATCACCCCGGAGAGCTGACCTTTGTCTTTCAGACCCGCCTCTTTCAGCTCAGGCACGGTGGAAGCATCTTCCATCCAGCCCATGTCGCCGCCGTTACGCGCAGAGATAATATCGGTAGATTTCGCTTTCGCCAGCGTGGCGAAATCAGCGCCTTTTTGCAGTTCGTCCAGTACCGCTTTCGCTTCGGTTTCAGTTTTGGTCTGAATCACGCTGTAGCGGTTACGCTGCGGCTGAGTGAACTGATCTTTGTGCTGGTCATACCATGACTGAATTTCTTCGTCAGAAGCGGCTTCCTGCATGCTGGCTGCATCCATCTTGATGTAGCTCACGCGGAATTGCTCCGGCGCCATAAAGCGGGCCTGGTTCTGCTGCCAGAAAGCGTTGATTTCTTCATCGCTAACATTCTGCTTCGCCGCCAGCGCGTTGACGTCAATAGTTGCTTCGCGAACGACGCGCTGCTGAGAGACCAGCGCCGCCAGCTGATCGGATTCACCCGGCAGCATGAAATCGGTACCGGCAACGGCGTTGATCAGCTGCTGAGTCGTCAGTTGGTTACGCAGCGCCTGCGCGTACTGATCGGTGGTCATCCCCATTTGGTTGACGATACCGCTGAAGCGCTCGTTATCAAACTTGCCGTTCGACTGGAAGGCCTGGGTCTGGAAGATAGCCTGTTTCACCTGATCGTCGCTGATACCAAGGCCCAGCTCGCGTGCATACTGATCCAGCAGTGATTCATCAATCAGGCGGTTCAGCACCTGCTGACGCATGGTTTTCATGTAGTTTTCGTTGGCCGCCAGCTCAGAGAACCGATCGCCTAACTGCTGCTGCATACGGTTACGCTCGCTGGCAACGGCGTTTTCAAACTGCGCGCGGCCAATCTCCTGACCATTCACTTTTGCGGCATAGTTGTTGCCGCCGCCAATCAGGTAACCACTCACCCCGGTCAAGATGAACGAGACAATAATGATACCGAAAATAATCTTGAGCACGACGCTGTTGGCGGCCGTGCGTAGGTTGTCCATCATGGTGTAACAACGCTCCGCTGTAGATGACTTTAGCTCGCGCAGCATAGCACGTGATGGCTGCCGCGCGTGAGGACGTATTTTGACAAGAAAATGGGGTAATTGTCAGCCCACAAGTGCGCATAAACACACATAAAGTCGCGTTCTGGACAAATAAAAAAGGCACATCTCGCGATGCGCCCTTGTACTTCGTCACAATCCCTGGCGGGAGAGCCGATTAGTTTACCGCGTCTTTCAGCGCTTTACCTGCACGGAAACCCGGCACTTTAGCGGCTGCGATGGTAATTTCTTTACCTGTTTGCGGGTTGCGACCAGTACGGGCAGCACGCTCTTTAACAGCAAAGGTACCGAACCCTACCAGCGCAACATCATCCCCAGCTTGCAGAGATTCAGTAACAGAAGCGATCAAAGCATCTAACGCACGTCCAGCTGCAGCTTTAGAAATGTCCGCACCCGCAGCAATTTTGTCAATCAGTTGAGATTTATTCACTGTTCTCTTCCTCTCTTTATAATTTATATCGCACCAGAATCCTTCATGGCGCGACCGCGCAGCAGTTATATCAGGACTGTCATGCCCTTACAACACAGTT
>CABUCP010000493.1 GCA_902490055.1 uncultured Klebsiella sp.
TAGGTCAGTCCCCACGACTGACGATACAGACGGTTGGTTTCATGTCCGTACAATGAATCTACAAGACCATTGGGGCTCAGGTTGCCGTTGCTGTACTGGGTATCGCCGGCATAGATATTACCCTGGCGGCTGTAGGCATAGTTGAAATCGAGGATCTGTTGCGGGGTCATTTTCCACGACAGCAGGGCATTAATATCTTTATTGCGTACCCCCTCACGACCGGCGGCATAAGAGCCGTTCTGCGCATGGTTGATATCCCAGGCATCAGCATCGGTTTTATTGATGTTGCCGTACAGACGCATGGTGAGCGCATCGCCTGCCAGCGGTCCGCTGAGGTTGAAGTTGGCCCGGTTGGTGGCGCCTTCTTTGTCATTTTCTGGTTGATTGGTGAAGTAGGACAGCGAGCCGTGCCAGTTGTTGGTGGGGCGCCTGGTGATGATATTCACCACGCCGCCGGCGGCGCCAGAACCATAGCGGGCGGCGGCAGGCCCGCGCAGAACTTCAATGCGTTCAACCATCTCGGCTGGTACCCAATTACTATCGCCACGGGTATCTCGCTCGCCGCGCCAGCTGTAGCGTACTGAGTTGCGGGAGGTAACCGGCACGCCATCAATCAAAATCAGCGTGTTCTCCGGCCCCATCCCGCGGATGTCTATCTGCCGGTTATTGCCGCGGCTACCGCTGGCGCTGTTGCCGGTCAGATTAACGCCTGGCATTTTGCGGATGATCTCTGACAGGTCATTAACCGGCGGCTCTTTGGCAATATCCTCGGCGGTGATAATCGAAACGCCGGGCTGCTGTTTTAGCGCCTCTTCAGCGGTGCTGTAGACCACCATGGTCTCGGTATCCTGCTCGGCTTCTTCAGCCAGCGCGTCCGGTGATATGAAGCTGGCGATGACCAGGGCTAGCGGAGTGAGGGAGAATGCGGTGTTCGTTCTCATTGTAAATGTCCGTATCAAAATAAAACAAGAACGTGAATATTAATAATAATCATTATCATTACAATGAAGGGAAATGAATCTCCATTAAATCCTCACAATTGACGCAACTTTTCCCGTCTGATGAAGAAAACGTGGAGGGGCGCTGTCGCCCCCCGGTGAAAGGCCTATTGACGCCCTTGTGCAGCCTTCTGCGATTTGCGCCAGGCCGGGAGTTCGGCAAGTTTAATATCCTCAGGGACGTTACCAGGTAGCAGACCGCCGATGCGCTGTGAGCGGTATATGCCGCTATAGCCGGATATCAACCAGGCGACGACGCAGGCGAGCGCGGCATAAATCCTGATTTCACTGCCGAAGAGTTCAATGGCCATCAGCGTAGAGGCCAGTGGAGTATTCGCTGCGGCGGCAAAAACGGCGACGAAGCCCAGCCCGGCGAGAAAGCTTATTGGCAAATGCAGCAGTGGAGCAAGGGCGTTACCCAGCGTTGCGCCGACGTAAAACAGCGGTGTTACCTCGCCGCCTTTAAAACCACTGCCCAGCGAGGCGATGGTAAACCCCAGTTTGCCGACGAAATCCCACGGCGCCAGCGGGTGCTGAAAAGCCGCCACGATAGTTGGAATACCCAGCCCAATGTAGCGATCGCCATGAGTTGCATATACGACGGTTGCGACGAGCAGGCCGCCGATAAAGGGGCGTAATGGCGCGTAGCGAACGTATTTTTTCATCGCATCGCCAATGAAGTGGGCGCCATCGGCAAAGAGGCGGGCGGCGAGACCAAAACAGCTTCCGGCGATAATCACGGCCACCAGTGTCCAGATGGAAAGCGACGGCAGAGAAGAGACCAGGTAATGGGTATGTTCAACGCCCCACATCAGCCCAACCCGGTCGGCAACAATCGCGGCAACCAGGCAGGGTAAAATAGCGGAGGTGTTCATCCGGCCAGTCGCCAGTATCTCGAGGCCAAATAGCGCGCCGGCAAGCGGGGTGCCGAAAACGGAGGAGAATCCGGCGCTGATACCGGTCATCAGCACGATTCGCCGGCCTTCATCATTCAGACGGAAAACGTAGGTGAACTGGTCGGCAATTGATGCCCCCATCTGTACCGCGGTACCTTCGCGGCCAACCGAAGCGCCAAACAGGTGAGAGATGACAGTACCGATAAATACCAGCGGCGCCATCCGTAGTGGGATCACGCGCTGCGGGTCATGGATCTCTTCCAGGATCAGGTTATTGCCGCCTTCCACGCGACTGCCGTAGCGTAAATAAATCCAGCCAACAATGAAGCCGGCAACCGGCAGCAGCCAGATTATCCAGCGATGGCCTACGCGCGTCGCGGTCGCCCATTCAAGGGAAAAAAGGAAAAAAGCGGAAGCCGTCCCCGCCAGCGTGGCGATGACAAAGGCGATAAATAGCCATTTTCCGAGGAATAACAGCGAAGAGGATGATGAAAAGCGAAGTGTGCGCATCGACGTATCCTTAGGCGATCAACTTCCCGGACGCGGTGCCTGCACGACAGATATGCCTGCTCATTCCCGGTCCGGGAATACAAAGCAGGCATCATTAGCCACATGGCGGTTCAAGGGGGAATGCCATCCCCTGAGTTATTCATACTACAATATGAAACGTTTCAGCTAAAGTGGTTTTTCGGAGAAGAAGACGATGGGAAGTCGCGGGAAGACGGCACGCGTCGGGTTGCGCGTGCCGTTAAGAGGACTAGTGCTTGTCGTCCTGCGGCATGTGGCGATAGATATAGATGCCGCTCAATAGGGTAAAGACCAGGGTCAGCACGGTTAACCCGAAGACTTTGAAATTCACCCAGATATTCTGCGGCAGCCAGAACGCAATATAGATATTGGCCAGCCCGCAAAGGATAAAGAACAGCGCCCAGGCCAGATTCAGCCGGGACCACACCTGCTGCGGTAGCGTCAGCTCTTTACCGAGCATGCGTTGAATCAGCGGCTTTTTCATCACCCACTGGCTGAACAGCAGGGCGCCGGCAAACAGCGCATAAATCACGGTCACCTTCCACTTAATAAACTCGTCGTTGTGGAAGAAGATAGTCAACCCGCCAAAAACGGCCACGAGCACAAAGGTGATCAGCGCCATT